>NZ_JAPEIB010000036.1:0-40061 GCF_028823735.1 Algoriphagus sp. NF | reverse complement strand
CAAGAGGTTCCAATTTTCTTTGATTTCCCGACCAAGGAAATGACACCTCTAAAACAATATGTTTTGGGTTTAGAAAAAATGGGGATAATTTCTCCAATAATCCGAATAGAGGATGACTAAGTTTGAAAAGATCAAAATATTGGATTCGTATTTTCAAAAGACTATTTCCAAAGAAGATTTGAAATTTCTTTTTGAAAAAGGAACTGCCATTCCTCCTATACCTTGGATAAAGTCCAATGAAGAAGAGCAAAAAGAGGATGACCGAAAGAGAGAATTAATTGAAAACGTTTTTGGCGTAAAACTCCCAAAAATTGAATGGATAAGGACTTAAAAATATTCTGATTAATTACTTAACACAGTCCAAAGACCTCCTAGAAATGGGAGGCTTTTTTATGCCCTAAAAGTACCCTAAGAGCCAAAGTTTGTGCAAATCGTGTGCAAATAAAAAAGACACTTACAAGAAATAACTTATAAGTGCCTGATAATCAAGAGCCCCTTGCCGGGATCGAACCAGCGACCTACTGATTACAAGTCAGTTGCTCTACCAGCTGAGCTAAAGAGGCTTTCTTTAAGGTGGTGCAAATATATACTTTCAAGTTTTTCGCTCCAAGTGCAGCAGAAGGATTTTTTTTCACCTTTTGCTATCTCGCTAATAATGAGGAGAAAAAATTTTAAAATTCTCTAAGTATTGAAAGCTTCTTCTTTAGTTTCTCAATCTCTTCTTCTGCTTTTTGAATTTTAGCATCAAATTGATTCTTCAATTTATCGGCCGTTTTGGATGCAGCGAAGAATTCTAAGTTATTTTTCCAGAGTGTAATATTATTCTCTAGATCTGAAATTTGCTTTCTGATACCGTGCTCTTTCTTGTTGAAGGTCTTGTTAGCATTCGGATCTCCCTGAATTCTGTTCAAGTTCAATCGGAACAAGAAATCATCACGATCAAAATCCTGCTCCATATGCTCTAGATAGCTATCTACAGCAGCTTTAAACTCAGCCTGGATTTCCTTCATGTTCTTTCGAGGAACAAAGCCCAAATCGTTGAATTCTTTTACAAATTCAGTGATTTGCTCCTCAGTTGGATTAGACTTAGCTGCCTCCAAAATTTTAGCACATATTTCCTTTTTCTTTTTGAGGTTTTCCTCGTATTCGGAATTAGCTTGTTTATTAGCATTTCGTCGCTGATCGAAGAAGAAGTCACAAGCACTTTTAAAACGCTTGTACAGGCCATCTCTGTTCTTCTCAGGCATCGGTCCGAGTTTCTTCCAGTCTTGCTGAAGCTTGATCATTTCATTTGCTGTAGCCTGCCAATCGGTAGATTCTTTTATGGCATCTGCTTTTTGAATCAATTCCTCAGCCTTTGCCGCATTTGTAGCGCGCACTTCATCCAGTTCTTTAAAGAATTGGTTTTTATGGCTAAAGAACTGCTTAAACGATCCCCAGAAAGCACGATTAATTTCACGAGCAGCTTCGCGAGGCACCTGTCCTATTTTCTCCCATTGCTTTTGGATATCTAGGATTTCTTTGGTTTTCGCATTCCACTCCTTGATTCGATCAGCTTTGAAATCCAAAAAGTCCTTTAGCTTTTCTACTAATTGTTCTTTTTCTTCCTGATTCTTTTTGAATACTTCCTTCTGGCTTTCGTAGAAGGCCTTTCGTCTGTCGTAGACCGCGTCAGAAGCCGCCTTGAATCGCTGCCAAAGGGGCTCTTGTTCCTCTCTTGGCACAGGTCCGATATGCTTAAACTCCTCATGCAATTCATTCAACTCCTTAATAGCCTCTTGAAGGTTTGCATGATCTTTCAAGGCTTCTGCCTTGTCACAAAGCTCAAGCTTTGCCTCTAAATTCTTCTTACGATCTAATTCCTTTAGCTCAAAATAAATGCTTCGATTATCATAGAATCGATCCATCAGCGCATTATAGCTTGCCCAAAGACTTCTATTTTGCGAGGAAGGAACTGGGCCAATAGACTTCCATTCCTCTTGAATAGCTTTGATAGCGTTAATGCTTAAAGTCGTTTCTTCACCATCCACTAGCTCACGAAGCCTATCAAGAATTTGATTTTTAGATTCTAGATTCTTCTCTTTCTGGCGTTCTGCTTCTTTTCGGATTGCGTTTACTTTTGCTCTAAATTCAAAAAATACCCGATTGAATTCTTTCTCCTCATCAGAAGGTCTAAAGTCAAAGTCATCTTCCGCACCACCATCGCTTTTGAATTTTTCAAACGCTTCCTCGCGCTCCTTAGATGTATATTCATCAAAAGCGGATTTGATATTGGTGACCAGTTTTTCAATTTTGGAAGGATTCGGCGCATCGCTCGTTTTCTCCTTGAGTAACTTGATCAAAGCTACTTTGCTCAGTCCCTCTAAATCGATCTCTTCTTCATGCTCCTCCTCTTCAGAATCTTCCTCAGATTCATCATCTGAAGAAGAACTTTCAGTCTCGACTTTAGAATCAACCTCAGTTTCTGACTTTTCTTCCTGATTCTCTTCTTTAGATTCTGCGTTTGACTTTGCAGTCTGAGTCTCGCCTGAGGAAACCTCTTCAGTAGATGTTTGCTCAGCAACCTCTTCCACCGTATTGGAAACTTCGTCCTCTACTTTTTCAGGAGTCACATGTTCCGCAGGCTTGATCTCTTCAGAAGCTTCAGCAACATTTTCAATTTCTTCATTTTTACCCTTTGCTGGTGAAGTTTCTCCAGCTTGAGTCACCTTGTCCTTTTCGGACGAATCCTTGCTATGATCAGTCATAAAATCGTTACTATTTCAATACTATATGGGCAAATGTATGGATTTTGGCTAATTTAATCTTGGGTCCGGTGGATAATTTGCAATAACCTTGAATTCGCCTCCCATATTTTTCAAAAGACTTCTCCAAAGCTCCTCAGGAGTATTGGCAAGCGTGTCAGGATTAATTTCGGATTGACAGATAATCCAGACATTTTCACTCAACTCTTCCTGCAATTGATCCGGAGCCCAACCGGAATAACCTAAAAAGAACCGAATGGTTTCGACTTGAATAAGACCAAGGCGTAATGCCTCGACTAACTCCTGAAAATCACCTCCCCACCAAAGCTGTTCCCCGATTTTAATGCTTCCTTCTATTTTCTTCTCGCCTACATATACAAAGTGTAGGGTGTTCTGCTCCACAGGCCCACCTACATACACCTCAGCGTCCAAAAAATCCATTCCATCTACGATTTCATTAAGCCTTAGTATGGAAGGTTTGTTCAGCACCAACCCAAAACTTCCTTCTTCATTATGCTCACAAAGAAGTACTACAGATCTAGAAAAATTCTCATCCTGCAAAAAGGGCTCAGAAATCAAAAGATCTCCGGCTTGCGGATTTTGAGTACTTTGGTTTTTCATTCCATTGATTTTTTCAGATTAATGAAAGGAAAAATATAGGTCGAAATTTTATAAATGCAATAGCGATCGTACTTTTATTGATAAATTTAATAGGAGATTAATCAAGTATGGATATTTCATCAATTCGTAAAGACTACACACTCAAATCGCTGGATATCAGCGATGTAAATGATAGCCCATTTGAGCAATTTCACCAATGGCTACGAGAGGCAATTAGTGCTGAAGTACTGGAAGTCAATGCGATGACTCTCTCTACCCTGCATGCAGATGGCTATCCAAATGGACGGGTAGTTCTTTTAAAGGAATTGGACTATGGTTTCGTGTTTTTCAGTAACTACCAAAGCGAGAAAGGTCAAGAATTAGAAAATCACCCGAAAGCTTCTTTGACCTTCTTTTGGCCTGAGCTAGAAAGACAAGTCAGAATCATGGGAACTGTAGAAAAAATCAGTGAGAGTCAATCCGATGAGTATTTCCTAAGTCGCCCTAGAGGTTCTCAAATTGGCGCTTGGGCCTCTCCACAAAGCCATAAAATCAATTCTCGAGAAGTGCTAGAAGAGAGACTAAAAGAAATGCAGCTAAGATTTGAGGAAGAGAAATTAATTCGCCCGCCTCACTGGGGTGGATACCGGGTACTGCCACACAAGATTGAATTTTGGCAGGGAAGACCCAGTCGACTTCATGATCGTATTTTGTATGAAAAAAATGAAGCAGGTGCCTGGACTATCAGCAGACTTGCTCCTTGATTATTTCAAATCAAAAAGGTCATTCACCCCAATCATTCGCTCTACGGTGAATCCCTCTCCGTACTTAGTCATAATTTTGTGGCCCATTTCCCTAGAACGTGCCTCGATAAATGGTAAAAATTCAGGATCAGAAATAAAGCTTTCAGGCTCTTTACTGTTTGGATCGTAAAATTGAGACTGATAGGCCAATATACTGGCTACTTTGGTGTCCCAATATTCGGTGATATCTACGACAAAATCTGGCTCTATGTAATTGTTTTGAATAAAGTGGTAGACAAATTTCGGCCTCCAAGCTTTTTGCTTTTGTCCATCCACTTCTGTTTCAATTTTCCGCAAGCCACTCATGAAACAAGCATTTGTGGCTAAAGAGGAGCCTTTACCATGATCAGGGTGTCTGTCTGTAAAAGCATTGGCTAAAACGATGTCTGGCTGATATTTCCGAATCACCTTAATCAACTCAAGCTGGTGGGCAGTATCATCCTGAAAGTATACATCCTTGAAACCCATATTTTCTCGAGCAGCTAATCCTAAAATTTTTGAAGCTTTATCGGCCTCTTCCAACCGAAGCTCAGGAGTGCCTCTAGTACCCATTTCACCCTTGGTGAGATCAACGATACCAACTTTATGACCTTTTGCCACATGAGCAGCAATAGTTCCAGAACAACCCAACTCTGCATCATCAGGATGCGCAGCGATCACCAATATATCTAGCTTCAACATTTTATCTTATTCTCAAGTTTTGACCAATTCGCAAAATACTCCTTGTCGATATTCCATTCATTCTAGCGATACTGCTTACTGAAACGCCGTATCGCCTGGCTATGACTCCTAGATTTTCACCACTCCTGACACGGTGATATACACGCTGTCGGGCTTTGGCAATGTGAGAAAAAGTGGCTGGGGATATAAAAAGTTCCTGACTCAAGATTTTTGGTGCGCTGAAGTCATAGACGATTTCCGGATCAAAGGCTAAGCCTCTATAACGAAGCTCATAATGTAGGTGTGAACCTGTACTTCTTCCGGTATTTCCTCCTTTGGCTATAATATCCCCTGCTTTCACTTCTTGCCCTATATCAACAAGAAACTTAGAAAGATGACCATAAAGAGTCTCTAGGCCATTTTTATGTCTTACTACAAGATAGTAGCCGTATCCATATCGATCGTAAGACCTTACCCGCACTATTCCATCAAAGGCCGCATAAACAGGATCACCTGTAATCAAATCTAAATCAGTCCCATAATGCCACCTACGCCATCTATATCCAAAACGGGAAGTAACAGGTGTTTCTACAAGGGGTAGCTTCCAATCGTAGCCAAAAAATGTATCATAGAGACGTACTTTTACGGTATCCTGAAATTGGTCTACATCAAAGTTGTAGATGTCTACCTTTTTGGAATCCCAAGATGAGTAGTATTCATAGGCAGTCACCCAAATACTATCAATCAAAATTTGCTCTGACACCTTTGCCAATCGGTTGGTGGGAGCCCAAATCATATAATCCTGATCTTCGGAAACAATAGATCTAACCTTTCCCAAATTGACATTATTTTGAAAAAGGATAGAATCTGTGATCGATGAGAGGGTTCGTAAATATGACTCTTGGTCAAATCCTCTCAACTCGATATTAGGGCGCTCCTTTGCTTCAAATTGGGTTTCTGATTTATCTTTTTTTATGATCTTAGGAAAAATTTGAGCATTGGAATGTTCTATTCCAATGCTCAGTATAGTTCCTAGAATCAGTATCAACCGAAGATACTTCATGCATTTAATTAATGGGTTTCTGACTCTGCCAGATAGCGTTCAGCATCCAAAGCAGCCATACATCCTGTACCAGCTGCTGTGACAGCTTGTCGGTACACATTGTCTTGGGCATCTCCGCAGGCAAAAACCCCTTCCACGTTTGTTTTTGTCGTTCCTGGAATGGTTTTGATATAGCCTGCTTCATCCATATGGATGAAATCTTTGAATACTTCTGTGTTTGGCTGATGACCAATAGCAACAAAGAAGCCAGAAATTTTCAATTCCCGTTTTTCTCCTGTTATATTATTTAAAACGCGCACGCCAGTCACCTCATCCTCTCCTAAGATCTCATCCGTTTCGGTATTCCAGAGAACCTCAATTTTAGGATTATTCAAGACACGCTTTTGCATGATTTGAGAAGCACGCATTTCGTCTCTTCTCACCAACATGTAAACTTTATTGGTGATATTGGCCAAATAGGAAGCTTCTTCGCAGGCTGTATCCCCTGCCCCAACAATTGCCACATCCTGACCTCGGAAGAAAAACCCATCACAAACGGCACAGGCTGAGACACCCTTACCATTCAATCGAGTCTCACTGTCAAGACCGAGCCATTTCGCTGAGGCACCTGTAGAAATGATCACTGTGTCAGCTTCTAGCTGGATTTGATCATCTACAGTAACCACATGTGGTTTTTGGGAGAAATCCACAGCCGTCACAAGACCATAGCGAACTTTGGTTCCAAAGCGCTCAGCTTGCTTTCGAAAATCTTCCATCATTTCAGGCCCCATGATTCCATCTGGATAGCCAGGGTAATTTTCCACATCTGTAGTAATGGTCAATTGTCCACCAGGCTGACCACCTGTATAAAGAATAGGGTTCAAACCTGCTCGCGCTGCATAAATAGCTGCTGTGTATCCAGCAGGCCCTGATCCTACGATCAATACTTTAACTTTTTCTATTTCTTGATTCATCTAATTTGAAATTAAATAAGGCAAATTTTTGTAAATCTGTTTGTGTCACAAATATAGAACATGTTAAAGTTCCCAAATGTGACCCAAATCATTTAAGAAAATTGGAAAAAGGCAAAAAAGAAAGGGGCCGAAACCCCTTTTTATGTTAGCCTAAGTATGGTTTGAGCGTCTTACTTCTCGAGGTATGTCTGAGTCTTCGGATCGCTTTCTCCTTTATCTGTCTTACCCGCTCACGAGTAAGATTAAACTTCTCTCCTATCTCTTCAAGAGTCATGGCATGCTGACCATTCAAACCGAAATACAAGGTGATCACGTCTGCTTCACGCTGTGTAAGCGTAGAAAGTGCTCGCTGTACTTCTTTTCTAAGGGAATCAGTCATCAAGCCGTCATCTGGCTTTTCATCACCATCATTCTCTAATACATCCAAAAGGCTATTTTCTTCACCTTGAACGAATGGAGCATCCATGGATACATGACGCCCGGAGATTTTCATCGTATCGACTACCTCGGAAGCTGTGACTTCCAAAACCTCCGCAAGTTCCTCTGGCGAAGGCTCACGTTCGAACTTCTGCTCCAACTCACTGAAAGTCTTTGAAATTTTATTCAAAGATCCCACTCGGTTTAGAGGAAGACGAACAATACGTGATTGCTCGGCAAGGGCCTGAAGAATGGACTGTCTAATCCACCAAACAGCATAAGAGATGAATTTAAAACCACGGGTTTCGTCAAATCGCTGCGCTGCCTTGATCAAACCAAGATTACCTTCATTGATCAAGTCACCTAAAGAAAGACCTTGATTTTGATATTGCTTGGCTACAGACACAACAAAACGTAGGTTTGCCTTGGTCAATTTCTCTAAAGCTAATTGATCTCCTTCGCGAATTCGCTTAGCAAGAACTACTTCCTCGTCTGCAGTCAAAAGATCCACTTTTCCGATCTCTTGAAGGTACTTATCGAGAGACTGACTCTCCCGATTGGTAATCTGCTTACTAATCTTCAGCTGCCTCATTCAGTATTGTATTGGTTGATTCTTATGAAGTTAATGATAATATTTTAAATCAGGTTTATGAAGGCTGATCTGATTTTGGCTTTTCAGGTTTTGGTAAAAGAGCCTTTCGGGACAACTTAAATTTACCTGTCTTCTTGTCAATATCAATCAACTTAACCATGATTTCCTCTCCCGGCTCAAGTACACCGTCCATGCTTTCTACACGCTCCCACTTGATTTCGGATATATGTAGTAAACCATCTTTACCTGGCATAAATTCCACGAATGCTCCAAAAGGCTGAATATTCTTCACCTTGCCAGTGTAAGTTTCACCAATTTCGGGCTGAGCGACAATGGATTTGATTCTCGCCAAGGCCTGATTCAAGTTATCTTGGTTCGCAGAGAAAATATTGATTTTACCCTGATTATCAATCTCTTCAATCACAATCGTGGTAGCTGTATCCTTTTGGATTTCCTGAATGACTTTTCCACCAGGACCGATAACAGCACCGATCAATTCCTTAGGAATAAACATCACGTAAGAACGTGGAGTATGTGGCTTAAGATCAGCTTTTGGTGCAGCAAGAGTCTTGGTGATTTCATTCAGAATATGAAGACGACCTTCTTTTGCTTGATAAAGAGCTTCTTTCAATACACTGTAATCCAAGCCTTCTACTTTCAGATCCATTTGGCAAGCAGTGATACCTTTCTCTGTACCGGTAACCTTGAAGTCCATATCGCCAAGATGATCTTCATCTCCAAGAATATCGCTTAAGATGGAATAATTACCAGTCTTAGCATCTGAAATCATCCCCATCGCGATTCCTGTAACGGGAGCTTTGATTTGAATACCTGCATCCATCAAAGCCAATGATCCTGCACAAACTGTCGCCATGGAAGATGAACCATTAGACTCCAGAATATCAGATACGATTCGAATTGTATATGGATTTTCATTCTCAGAAGGAAGTACTTTCTTCAAAGCCCTCATGGCCAAGTTGCCATGACCTACTTCACGTCGACCAGGTCCTCTATTTGGCTTTACTTCTCCAGTAGAAAATCCAGGGAAATTGTAATGAAGGAAAAACTTATTGTATCCAGAAAGCACAGCTCCGTCTACCATTTGCTCATCCATTTTAGTTCCTAGCGTACAAGTGGTCACAGATTGTGTTTCTCCTCTTGTAAATACAGCTGAACCGTGCGCAGAAGGCAAATAATCAACGACAGACCAAATTGGTCTTACTTCATCTAGTTTTCTACCGTCAAGACGCTTCTTTTCATTCAAAGTCAAATTACGGGCAGCTTCCTTGTGAATCTTATGGAAGTATGGACCGATCAAACTTGCTTCAAATTCATGCTCTTCACCCAAGCTTTCGATAAAATCATCTTTGATAGCTTTGACTAATTCAGAGCGCTCGTTTTTATTTGCTATTTGCTTACTGACTACATTGTAGAGCTTGTCATAAAGCTCTTCCTTCATTTTGTCAAAAAGTGCAGGGTCGGTCTTCTCGTGGTTGTATTCACGTTTTTGTTCTTTTCCTACTGCTTTGGTAAGCTCTACTTGGACTTGACAGTGACGAACAATCTCCTCGTGAGCAAACTGAAGAGCTTCAACCATTTCATCTTCTGAAATTTCGTCAGCTTCTCCCTCTACCATTAGGATATAGTCAAGAGATCCTGCTACGATAAACTCTAATGTGGCTTTTTCGAGATCAGAAGGACTGGGATTGATTACTAATTGGCCATCAATCTTAGCAACTCTAACTTCTGAAATTGGTCCATTGAAAGGAATATCTGAAACTGCCAAAGCCGCGGAAGCTGCTAAACCAGCTAGTGCATCTGGCAATACATCCTCGTCTGAGGACATTAATGTGATTGCAATCTGAGTATCAGCATGATAATCATCCGGAAAAATAGGTCGGATAGCTCTATCAACCAGTCGGCTGATCAAGATTTCATAATCTGAGAGTCTTCCTTCTCTTTTCAAAAATCCTCCAGGAATCTTTCCTGAAGCAGCAAATTTCTCTTGGTAATCTACCGACATCGGTAAAAAATCAACACCTTCTCCAGCCTCTTTTTTTGAAACGACCGTGGCAAGAAGCATTGCCTTTCCCATCCGCACAACAACCGAACCGTCTGCCTGCTTGGCAAGAGCACCGGTCTCAATAGAGATCTCACGACCATCCTGTAGGGTGATAGTCTTTGTAATTAAATTTGGTAACATAAATTTTTTTTGATGAATTTTTCTTTGTCTTAAAAGTAAGCGCGTCCAGCTAAAAAAGAAAAAAGTAAGGTTCTCGATGTGGAGAACCTTACTTAGGATTATTTTCTGATTCCTAGCTCGGCGATAATACTTCTATATCGCTCGATGTCTTTCTTTGAAAGGTAGTCTAGCAAGCTTCTTCGCTTACCTACCAACTTCAAAAGACCTAATCTAGATGAGTGATCCTTTTTGTTGCTTTTCAAATGCTCAGTCAAATGCTTGATTCGATGAGTAAAGAGGGCAATCTGAGATTCAGGTGATCCTGTATCAGTTTCAGATTTTAACCGTCCATGATTCTTAAACAACTCTTGTTTTTTCTCTGATGTTAAATACATGTTTAGCTAAATTAATTAAAACAGTCACAAAGGTAAGGGGATTAATTTGAAAATAAAATATCCTTTTGGAATCAATCCTTGCTGATCCATTTAGCTTTTACCCCTTTCCACCATTGAGTGTAGAAGTCTGGCTCGAATAGTCTTGCGTCTTTTCTTGCCTGCTTCAAAAAGAAAAGTCCAAAAGGCAATAGCATGACGCAGCTAAACCAAGTCCCGATAATCGGATCGGTTACTCCCTCCTTTGCCCATTTTTCCCCAGTAATGGTCAGCATATAATAGACGATAAAGAAAATAATCGAGACCAAAACCGGCATTCCCAATCCTCCTTTCTTAATGATCGCACCTAATGGAGCACCTATCAGGAACATGACGAAACATGCAAAAGCTTGGGTATATTTTTGATGCCAGGCTATTTGAAAGCGACGGTACTCCCGCTCATAGTTTTCGATTTGACTTCGCTTGACATTAAAATTATTCTTAAGGTTGCGTGCATTGTTTAATGCCATCGTCAGAGAATTAGATCGATAACCTCTTTTAAATACGATCGAATCAATTTTGGATTTTTCCTCTTCAGTAAGTAGTTCTGTTCTGGCCACTTTATCCTTTTTCTCTTCTAAGATATCCTCTTGAGGATTTTCAACCAACTCTTCCTCATCAAGGACTTCTTGATTTTTAATTCGATTTGCTTTTTTCGCAGAAAAAATTGAATCACTTTTCGAAACAGACTTCACTGATTTAACAGATAGAATTGAGTCCCCTCCTCCTACTTTGATTCTGTTTTCAGGAGATTCAACCACTTTTTCGGTGCTGTCCCTCTTTAATAGGTTTTTCGCTTCAAGGATTGAATCCTGTTCTGCTCTTAACCTTCTTGCCTTCTCGGCCCTTAGCGTATCATCTTGTGCTTTGCGCTCTGCAATAGCAGGAAGAGGCTCCAAAGTCCGCTCTCTGGTAAAGAATGGATAAATACCCGAAGCCGTTTGATAATTTTGAAAGCGCTGATCATTCACAAGTGTATAAATTGAATCCAGGCCTACTTTGATCTGCGAAATATTTTTGATGGCTCGATTAGTAGACCAGAGGTCTTCCGGTGTACGACTAAGCTGAAATTCATCCATATCGAAAATGATCACATTTTCATCGAAGGTACTTCTTCGGAATTCAACTGGTTTTTCACTGATTCCTCGTGTGGCGCGAGCTTCCCGATAGTTGATGCCATTATAAAGTGTAAGCCGCATGTAGTTTTCATTGAAAAACTTCTCCATCCTGCCCGAATCTGCGATAGTCACATCAAGATTGCCTAAGGCATCATTATGGTTGTAAATAATAATATCCCGTAGGTCGTTATCCCCTATTTTTTGATTGACTTTGATACTATATCCCGGAATACCTGCGTAAAAAATTCCTTCCCGAATGTCTAAAGCCGGAGATTTCATTCTGATATCATACAGAAGACTGAAGGTTTTAAGGTTGACCTTTGGAACTAGGAAGTTATTGGATA
This sequence comes from Algoriphagus sp. NF, assembly GCF_028823735.1. Classification (NCBI taxonomy): domain Bacteria; kingdom Pseudomonadati; phylum Bacteroidota; class Cytophagia; order Cytophagales; family Cyclobacteriaceae; genus Algoriphagus; species Algoriphagus sp. NF. The sequence continues at coordinate 28,154 of NZ_JAPEIB010000036.1, read as the reverse complement.
AAAATGCAAGAATCACCAAGAAAACAGTAAAAACTGCAATAGGTCTCAAGGCTCTCAAAAGGGAAATTCCACTACTTTTTATAGCGGTGAGTTCAAAGTGCTCACCAAGATTGCCAAAGGTCATCAAGCTTGACAGCAAAACTGCCAGCGGCAAAGCCATAGGAGAAATACTGACCACAAAATACCCGATCAACTCAGCATAAATCCAAAAGCTGAGTCCTTTACCAAAAATCTCATCGAAATACTTCAGCATGTTGACGATCAACAAAATGAAGTCAACCACGACAAAAGTCAATAAAAATGGGCCTATAAAAGACCCTATAATCAGTTTATCTAGTTTTTTCATGCCTGTCCTTACTCTTATTCCATAGAATTAGAGGAAAGCAAAATTAATTACGTGTCAAAATTGGTGAATTCCGACAAATTAACCACCAACAATTTCTTTTAGTTTCCCAACGAGCCCTTCCCAAATTGCCTCAAGCTCTTCGTCATCATAGCCATCAGAATAATCAATGACTTTTAGAAATAAAGTTTGAGTCAATTCATTTTCCTCAAGCTTAAACTCAATGTATGAATGGTCTTTTTCTTCTGGATTGGTGGGATCAAAAAACTCAAATTTTACATGAGAATTATTTCTGATAGATGCGATTTTGGCATGATGCTCATCATTATCAAAATCGAAAATAAAAACCTTGTCCTCATTGATCTTTACCTCATCGGCAAACCACTCCTCTAATCCACTAGCCGTGCTGATGTATTGGAAAAGAATTTTTTTGGAGGCATTGATTTGATAATCAGCAACAAATTTATTTTTAACCATGATTTCAGGCTTTTTAGGTCTATTTTTTTTACTTTTTTAAAGAACGTCAGCTTGCATTTAACATTGCAAGACCTCATATTTGCATTCCCATTTGACAGGGAGATCTTCTTGGTTGGAAAACACGTTTTCGACCTCAGTGTTTTAAAATCTGAAGTGCTTTAATATAGGCATTAATTTGAAATATAAACACTAAAAAAAGTTAAGTGATTCTGGTGAGGTATCCCGATACATTGAAATAGTGATTTAAAATATCTGGCGAGGTAGCTCAGTTGGTTAGAGCGCAGGATTCATAACCCTGAGGTCACGGGTTCAACTCCCGTCCTCGCTACAAAGGCTTTCGGAAACGGAAGCCTTTTTTTATTTTCCAAGATGGAAGATTAACCAATTGGTTAGCGTACAGAGTTAAATGCGCTACACTATCACGGATGGCGACAATATCAACTTGAGTTCAAAATCAATCTATTCTCGAGAATGCATAAAAAAAGCCCTCCCAAATGGGAAGGCTTTCCGTCAAGTAAGGTGCTAACGCTTACTTTACTTTTTCAACAACTGCTTTAAATGCCTCGGGATGATTCATTGCTAAATCAGCCAAAACCTTACGATTTAGCTCGATATCAGCTTTTTTCAACATACCCATGAATTGTGAGTAGGAAATGCCATGCTGTCTTGCACCGGCATTGATACGCTGGATCCAAAGTGCACGAAACTCACGCTTCTTCACTTTTCTATCTCTATACGCGTACTGAAGTCCTTTCTCGTACTTGTTTTTGGCTACTGTCCACACATTTTTACCTCTTCCGAAGTAACCTTTTGTGGCTTTAAGCACTTTTTTTCTTCTTGCTCTTGACGCTACCGCGTTTACTGATCTTGGCATAATTTTTTGTTTTTTGACACTCGGTGCCCCGAATTTTCGAGATCTTTTTTACCGAAGCATCTGGTGAATAAATAAACCTTAATTAATTGATAGACAGGCTGATCAGATTCTCAACATGTCACGTACTCGGCCCTCGTCAGACTCGTGAACCAAACCAGTTTTGGTCAGATTACGCTTTCTTTTGGTGGCTTTCTTAGTCAGGATGTGGCTTTTGTAAGCGTGCTTCCTTTTGATTTTTCCTGTTCCGGTCAAAGCGAAACGCTTTTTAGCGGAAGATTTGGTTTTTACTTTTGGCATTTTAGCTATTTTTAGTTGGTTGAAATTATTTTTTATTCTTAGGTGCGATGAAAATATTCATTCGCTTTCCTTCGAGCTTTGGAAGCTGCTCTACTGCACCATAATCTTCCAGTGCTTGGGCAAACTTCAAAAGAAGCATTTCACCACGCTCCTTAAATACAATACTTCTACCCACAAAGTGCACATAGGCTTTCACCTTTGCTCCTTCTTTTAGGAAGTTAATTGCATGCTTTAGCTTGAAATTGAAATCATGATCATCGGTGTTAGGACCGAATCGGATTTCCTTCAAAACTACCTTCGCAGCGTTAGCTTTGATTTCTTTTTGCTTCTTCTTCTGCTCGTACTTAAACTTGGCGTAATCCAAGATTTTACAAACAGGAGGATCCACATTCGGGGATATCTCCACCAAATCCAGGTCATTTTCTCTCGCTAATCTTAAAGCCTTGTCAGTGGCCATCAGGGCGTTTCCACCGTCGACGTATTCTCCTACGACACGTACTTCTCTAGCTCGTATTCTTTCATTTACCTTGTATGGTTCTTCTCTCCGACCTCGGTTTGGTTGTCTGTTGTTTCTCAAATTACTTAGTTTATTTTATTGAAATCGACTGCAAATATCGGAATTATTTCCAATTCAAAAAAGCAGAAGAATATTTTACGAAATTATTATTTGCTTAATGATTCTGCGATGATCCCCTGAAAATACTGGATAAATCCATCTACCGTATGGCTTCCAAGGTCTCCCTCGCCATGCTTTCTGACAGATAGCCTTCCTTCAGCAGCCTCTTTTTCGCCCACGATAAGCATGAAAGGCACTTTCTTCACTTCGGCATCCCGAATCTTACGTCCGATTTTCTCGTCACGATTGTCAATACTTCCAGAGATACCTGCATCATCAAGCTGAGCTTTGACTTGCTCGGCATATTCCTTGAATTTCTCAGAAATAGGCAAAATGATCAGTTGCTCAGGCGCTAACCAAAGTGGGAAATTACCAGCACAATGCTCAATCAAAACAGCAACAAAACGCTCCAAGGAACCAAATGGTGCCCGGTGTATCATCACTGGTCTATGTTTGGAATTATCAGATCCAATGTATTCCAGCTCAAAACGCTCCGGTAGGTTATAATCGACTTGGATCGTTCCCAATTGCCACTTTCTACCTAAAGCATCTTTCACCATGAAGTCCAGCTTCGGACCGTAAAAAGCAGCCTCTCCTAGTTCGGTAACAGTCTCTAGACCTTTTTCAGACGCAGCCTCGATAATAGCTGATTCCGCCTTTTCCCAAGCTTCATCTGTACCGATGTATTTCTGCTTATTGTCTGGATCACGTAGGGAAACCTGAGCGGTGTAATCCTCAAAACCCAAAGCTTTGAAAACATACAATACCAAGTCAATTACCTTTATAAACTCTTCCTTGACCTGCTCAGGACGACAGAAGATGTGGGCATCGTCCTGAGTAAATCCTCGAACGCGGGTCAAACCATGCAGCTCTCCACTTTGCTCGTATCTATATACCGTACCGAATTCAGCGTAGCGGATCGGCAAATCCTTGTAGGATCTTGGTTTATGCTTGTATATCTCGCAGTGATGCGGACAATTCATCGGCTTCAGCAAAAACTCCTCACCTTCATGTGGTGTCGCAATGGGCTGAAAAGAATCCTTCCCGTATTTCTCGTAGTGACCGGAGGTTTCGTATAGCGCCTTATGACCAATATGTGGGGTAGTCACTTGCTCGTAACCTGATTTATCCTGAGCTTTTTTCATAAAAGCTACTAGTCGCTCACGAAGCAAAGTACCCTTTGGCAACCAAAGCGGAAGCCCCTGCCCTACTTTTTCGGAGAAAGTGAATAGCTCTAATTCACGGCCAATCTTTCGGTGATCCCGCTTTTTGGCCTCTTCAAGCATGGTCAAATACTCCTGAAGCTCTTTTGCCTTCGGAAAAGTCACCCCATAAATACGAGTCAGCATTTTTCGATTCTCGTCCCCTCTCCAGTAAGCTCCGGCAATATTGGTCAGCTTGACAGCTTTAATAAAGCCGGTATTCGGAATATGAGGACCACGGCAAAGATCCGTGAAGTTACCCTGCTCGTAGAAGGTAATCGAACCGTCTTCCAGACCTTCCAAGAGGTCTAATTTATATTCATCGCCTTTTTCCTGATAGTAAGCGATTGCATCTTTTTTTGAAATGGCTTTTCGGATATACTCATTCTTCTCACGGGCCAATTCGATCATTTTTTGCTCGATCTTTTCAAGTTCTGACCCATCAAGCGTATGATCTCCGAAATCCACATCGTAATAAAAACCTGTCTCAATCGGAGGTCCAATTCCAAACTTGATTCCTGGATAGAGGGCTTCCAAAGCTTCGGCCAATAAGTGAGCAGAGGAGTGCCAGAAGGTATTTTTACCCTCTCCATCGTTCCAAGTCAGCAATTGGAGTTGAGAATCTTCTTCGATCGGCCGGGTGGCATCCCATACCTGACCATTGACTTTTGCGGCTAGGACATTCCGGGCTAAACCCTCGCTGATACTGGCAGCAATCTGTAGTCCGTTAGTTCCTTTTTCATACTTCCTTTCCGAACCGTCCGGAAGGGTAATTTTAATTTGTTGAGACATAAAATTTATAAGCCTTTACAAACAGGCGTTTGGTTGAAGGTGCAAATATGCAATAAGTGCATGCAAAGGAAAAATAAACCTGATATAATTAGAAAATCACAAAATAATCTGTGCACTCACTTTCACCACAAAAGGCCTAGCCTCAGGCATATCCAAATAGGTCATGCGGTGAAAAAAATCTACTCTGAAAAATTTGAAGATGTTTTCTATCCCATAGCCCAGTTCGATGTAAGGTCGGGTGGGATCCAATCTTCCAAAGCTTTCCAAAGCTGTCCCATCAGGTCCAAAAGCAGGGATATTATTGATGTTTTGATCAGAAACTGAACCCATAAGGAAATTGGCATTGGCTACAGCTCGCCATTTTAGTCTCCGCATCAGTGGGATTCGATTGAGCAGGAAGCCCTCGAAAAAATGCCTATATCGTAAGCTGATAAATTGATCAGATGCGAATTCATTGAAATTCATCGTATTGAAAGCCGCTGTCGTGTAGAAAAATGTTTCATTTCCCAAATGGTTTTTCAAGATGGGATATGGCACCTCACCAAAGACTTTCCCAGCATCCAATTCATAGCGTGAAACCCCAAAAAGCCCCATATTCAATCGCTGATAGAGGTAAAAGCTCAGTTTTTGATAATCGATCTCTCCTCCCAGCCAATCAAATCCCCGGGCATAATTCAATTCCAAAATGGGCCATTTGGATGGGCCTAAAGAGGATCTTTCATTGTCGTTGATCAAAATAATCTCATCCCGTCCGTAGCGAAGACTGGCTCTCCACTCGGTCGTTTGGAAATCAGATTTCAGTTCGCCCGTGCCCTTTTCTATGAAGTAAAAATCGAAAAGCGGATCAAACTGAGCTCTTCTAATTCCGGTACGGAAAAGAAATCCCTTGAAAAACTCCCGATCAAAATTTAATTGCTGCGAGGTGCTGATAAAGGGTCTTCTCAATGTCCCAAAACGGCTTGCTGCCAGGAATATGGAATTTCCCTCCAAGGATTCCATCTCCAATCCCACCTGGTCGATTTCCCGAGTGGATTTCAATTCGAGCGTCGTCCAATGCTTTCGATCTAGGATATTTTTCGCAGAAACCGAGTATTTAAATCGCTGATCTTTGAACCCATAGGCCAGGTATCCCTGAAAAGCCCATTTTTTGGAAAACTTGTAATTCGTCCGAAGCCCAAAACCACCTCTCAGTCCTTCGACATTGTTGTAGTTTCCAAATTCTGTCCAAGGTCCCAAATCGATTTTTCCAACTGGCAAAAATCCCGTGGCAAAAAACTTCAACCCCTCCGAATAAAAACGAATAACAGGAATCTTCTTCAGCGTATCTACCATTTGCAAAACAGCCAACTCCTCAGAAGAAAGCGGATCCATGCGATTTGCAATCCAAAATTCTTCACTCGCATCGCCAAAATCAGGTTTAAGCTCTACGGCATTATTGAAAAATTTGGTTGCCTTAGGTTCAGTTAGTTTGACGCTGTCAGTTGCGGTATAAAACTTAGCCAAAAGACCTGCGGTATTTGGTGTTACCTGACCGATTTTGATCTGAACCCGCGTTCGTTTTGGGATTAATGGACCTTTTTCCGTCGGCTCCAGTTCTTGTTGGATTTTAATGCGCTCAATAAAATTGAGATTGGCAGAATTGGGCACGGTCAAATCCACTTGCTTGAGCGAATAATCTTTCTTTTTGATCCAAATAGTACCGGAAAAAGCTAAGTCTTGTTCTCGCCTTGGATAGACCTGAAGCTGATAGCAAGTGTCCTGACCCACCAAAACCGAATCCATCAAATCATAGTCGTAAAAGGTCTTCCAGCCATCAGCAATAGGCGATACAAATTCCTTCTCAAGAATAGTCAGCCAGTTTCTGTAAAAATTATACTCCTGAAAAGCCGAACCGGTAATCTGAGAAGTTGTAGAACCGTCGGTAATACCTACCCCAGTGACTTTGGATTTTTCAACGATTTCCTTTCTCAGTAGTGGATTGTTACGAAAGTAAAATCTACTCACTGTCTCCGAAAAGAAGACCGGCAGAATCTTTTCTCCCTCATCATTGGTTAGTTGGCGAATACTGTCCAAAACGGAAGTCACCTTTTGAACGGATCTTCGCTGTCTGAATTCCTCGGAAACCTGATCAATATCAATCTCGATCTTGGTGTAATTCTTCGTTTCGTAGGCCTCCAGACTTCGTTTATCAAAGTCCTTTCTTCTTTCCACCGCTTGCCGGATGATTTCAAAAGCGGGATTTTCTCCAGCCTCAAATACAAAAGCCTCTAATTCAAAATCAGATGGCCGAAGTTGGAAATTGATGGTCTGTTCCTTGGAATTGCTCAGTGGCTTTACTTGAGTGATATACCCCAAATAGCTGACCTGAATGCTGTCAGCGACTGTTTTAATTTCCAAATCATAGAAGCCCTCGAAATCGGTATTCATCCCGGTTCCGGTGCCTTTAATTAATACCGCTGCGAAGGGAATGGGGTCTCCTGTTTCTGCATCAGTAACTTTTCCCTTGATCCGGAACTGTCCGTAGGAAAACTGGGAAATCAAAAACAGTAAAAAGAAAAGTGAAACTCGGTTCATCAAATAGGTTTTCCCTGAAACTTAAGGATGGCAAATTAAATTCATTTTGAGCGGTTTCTCAGAGTAGAAACGTGAATTTTTCGAAAAACGATCAAATCATTCCTAGGATTGTACTGGAAAAGTTAAAAGTCCCTAAGCTATATTTGAGCTTCAAAACAAGAATAAATGCTTTACGACATTGCTATCATAGGAGGAGGAATTGTAGGACTTGCCACAGGATTGAAAATCCTAAACGAGCGGCCGGAGTTGAAAATTGCTTTGTTTGAAAAGGAAGACCAGCTGGCCAAGCATCAGACTGGCAATAATTCTGGGGTGATCCATTCTGGACTTTACTATAAGCCGGGATCGTTGAAAGCCACCAATTGTATCAGAGGCTACCATGAATTGATAGATTTTTGCAAAGAAGAAAAAATCCCCTTCGAAATCACCGGAAAAGTAGTCGTAGCAACCCGAGAAGAACAGAAGCCTTTATTGGATACGCTGCTGGAAAGAGGACTCGCGAATGGCCTTACAGGTACTCGGAAGATCACTCTAGAAGAGCTGAAAGAATATGAGCCTCACTGCGCGGGAGTAGCGGCATTGCACGTGCCTCAAACAGGAATCGTGGATTATTATCAAGTTGCATTGGCTTACGGAAGAAAAATTCTTCAAAAGGGTGGAGAAATATTTCTTAGTCATAAAGTATTGGAAATCAATTCAAAGGAAGCTATAAATTACATTGAAACTTCAAAAGGAAAATTTGAAGCTAAATTAGTCATCAACTGTGCTGGCCTTTACTCAGATAAGGTTGCCAAACTGACTGATGAGCAGATCAAGGATGTGAAAATCATCCCTTTCCGCGGAGAATACTACAAGCTAAAGCAGGATAAAGAATACCTCGTCAAAAATCTAATTTACCCAGTTCCTGATCCTAATTTCCCATTCTTAGGAGTGCATTTTACCCGAATGAAAAAAGGTGGTGTTGAAGCAGGACCCAATGCAGTGCTGGCCTTTAAACGGGAGGGCTATAAAAAGTCCCAGATTTCAATACCAGAACTCTCCGAAACCTTGGCTTGGCCAGGCTTTCAAAAAGTAGCTGCTAAATACTGGAAAACCGGTTTTGGAGAACTTTATCGGTCTTTTTCAAAATCAGCATTCACAAAAGCCCTGCAGGATTTGATTCCTGAAATCCAAGAATCTGACTTGGTAGACGGTGGTGCCGGCGTGAGAGCTCAGGCTTGCGACAGAACTGGAGGACTGCTCGATGATTTTGCCATTCGTGAGTCTGCCCATGCAATTAATGTATTGAACGCTCCTTCCCCAGCAGCTACGAGTTCGCTCTCGATCGGTGGAACAGTGGCAGAAATGGCTTTAAAGCGATTTGATTAAACTTGGGTATTAACCGTATCCGGGAAATAGCGGTTTGCAAGCTTGATCATTTCATCACCTTTTACCAAATCATGCACGCTAAGCTCCTCGGTATGATAGTGACCTGCAGCGCCTAAGAGTTCGCTGACTGCCTTGACAGAGTTTTTATGAAAATTGTAGACCCGCTCGGATTTATCTTTGACGACCAGGCCTTTTACTAATCCCCTGCGTTGGGTAGCTACTCCCGTTGGACATTCATTCGTATTGCAGCGCAAGGCTTGGATACATCCCAAGCTGAACATAAATCCACGGGCAGAATTACAAGCATCCGCTCCCAAAGCGATATTCTTGATAATGGAAAAAGCACTCAAAATCTTGCCTGAAGCAATGATTTTGACCTTTTCGCGGAGATTGTACTTTTCGAGCGTTGCTCGTACAAATATCAAGGCCGGCTCCAAGGGCAAACCCACACTATCCGAAAACTCAAGAGGTGCAGCACCTGTCCCGCCTTCAGCACCGTCAATGGTAATAAAATCCGGCCAGCAGTTTTGAGCTACCATTTCCTTACAAATTTCGATGAATTCCTCTGTTCTACCGATGCAGAGTTTAATGCCGATTGGTTTCCCTTCTGATAAATCTCTTAATTTCTCGACAAACTGAATCAGGCTTTTTGGGTCTGAGAAAGCAGAATGAGAGGGAGGTGATAAAACAGTGGTTCCTGCTTTTAGGCCTCGGATTGAAGCTATTTCCGGAGTGTTTTTTATACCAGGCAAGACCCCGCCATGCCCTGGTTTGGCACCTTGGGAAATTTTGATTTCTATAAGCTTAACCTCAGGAAGTTTTGCTTTTTCCTTAAACATCTCAGGATTGAAATTTCCCTCTTCATCTCGGCAACCAAAATAACCTGTACCTATTTGCCAACAGATATCTCCTCCTTGTAGATGGTAGGGAGAAATTCCTCCCTCCCCTGTATTGTGAAAGAACTTGCCCTTTTTAGCGCCTAGATTCAAAGCTTTAATCGCATTGGAAGAAAGCGAACCAAAGCTCATGGCAGAAATATTGAAAATAGAAGCTGAATAGGGCTGTTTGCAAAACTCGGAACCGATGGTAACCCGAAGATCTTCTTCCTTTGGGTGAACTGCATAAATGGAATGTCTCAATGCCAGATAATCTTCTCCATCCAAGTCTCGCTGGGTGCCGAATGGATGGGTGTCATTGACACTTTTTGATCTGCGATAGGCAAGAGAGCGGAGATTTCTATTGAATGGCTTCCCGTCAGTGTTGCTTTCAATGAAATATTGCTGAATCTCCGGGCTAATGGATTCCAAGATATACCGAAAATGCCCGACTACAGGAAAATTCTTGAGTATCGCGTGCTTGGATTGAAGAGAATCATAGATACCAAGGGCCGTCAAAACGCCTAAAATACCCAAGACAAAATACCCCAAACTGAAATCCCGAAAGGAATAATACCACATCAAAAAAAGTGTGAGGAAGAAAAATACTAGAATGGAAAAGAAAAATAATTTTCTCATGACTAAAGCAATTTACTAAGGGATAACTCGAGGCTAACCCTTCTCTAATTCAATTTTGGGTTCTAAATTCCAATTTAAATAAATCGTCTGCTATTCCTCCAAAAAGAATCTTAAAAAGCGATATTCTGCCCAGGTAAATTCATTTTTGGAAAGTATAAAGCCTGTATGCCCGCCCCTTTTGGGCATTTCCAAAATGATTTCTGACTTTCGTTCAGCTAATTTTACCGGGTAGCATTCCTCACCCAAAAGGGGATCATTCAATGCATTGACGATCAATGTCGGGATTGGAACCTTTTCAATCCAAGGCCCGGGGCTCGCAGACTGATAAAAATCCCTAGCATCTTCAAAACCATGTAATTTGGCTGTGAAAAGGGTGTCAAATGAATCAAAATCTTGGACCTGTTCCAGTAAATCCAAGTCAATCAAATCGGGAAATTGAAGCGCTTTACGACGCATTTTATCTTTCAATTTACCCAAAAAGCGTTTTTTGTAGAAAACATTTCTTCGACTCTTCAATGTCGCTGCACTGGAAGGCAGATCACAGGGAGTGGAATAAACAGCTGCTTTTGTGATTTGAGCAGGCAATGCTTCACTATTTTTTCCCAGGTAGTTTAGGGTTTGTGCGCCACCCATACTGATGCCTGTGAGGAAGATTTCCTCATAATCATATTTGTCCACCACATAGGAAATCACGGTCTTCAAATCATAATCTGCCCCATGATGATAGAGAACCGGCTGCAGGTTCATTTCTCCACCGCAACTGCGATTATTCCAAGCGAGGACGTCAATTTGATTACTATTGAAAAGCTTTGCTAACCCTCTTACATAATGTCGCTCAGAGTCTCCTTCCAAGCCATGGGAAATGATTAGAAGTCGTCGGGAACCTACTTTGGACCAATCCAGATTCAGAAAATCATTATCTGGAGTAGGGATTTTTTCCCGCAGGTAATTCAATCCCTCGACCTTTCTATAAAGACTTGGGATAATGGTTTCTAAATGTCCATTAAAGAGATAAAAAGGAGGTCCTTGGTAAGTAGTTTGTTTAATAGGCATGAAAGACATTCAATAAAAAACATCACAAGTTGTTGATATTGAGATCAAATTCAAAACACATTCAAGCGATACTTTTGCGAGTGTAAATGTATTTCATAGGGTTAATAAAAACTGGAGCGCCGAGTGGTTGCTCCATTTTTTGTTGATAACCCCTGAGGCCAATCCATGTAAAAATCTCAAATTACATAGTATCCTTTAAAGAGGATACTTCTTGTATAACTTCATCAAGTTTGGATGTAAAATCTTTAAAATGGGATTCAAAATTAACTCCAAACCCCTCGCTTTCTAATATTTGCTTTCCCTCCTGTAAAGACTCCGAAAGTTCATCAAACTCAAACATGGCTAAAGTTGGTTTGAGTTTATGCCGGATTTGCTGAATGATATCCAAGTCAGCTTTTTCCTTTCCTATAGAATATTGCTGTCTGAGTTCCAGTAGGCCGGAATGAATGGCTGAAGTGAGTTCAACTTTGAAATCCTCGTCTCCTTCAGACATTTCTAATATCTTTTGAGATAAAACCGCGGAATCTAATTTCATGAGAGGGCTTTAATGGGTGGACTTTCCTGCAAGATATCCTGTAGTCCAAGCAGCCTGAAAATTAAAACCTCCAGTGATGCCGTCTAGATCCAGAACTTCTCCCGCAAAGAAAATATTTGGGTGATAAATACTTTCCATGGTGTGTGGATTGACTTCTTTCAGATCGATTCCTCCAGAGGTGACGAATTCCTCCTTAAAAGTAGTCTTTCCTTCGATGTTCAAAATAAAGCAAAAAAGATTTTGAACCAATCGGTTAATCTGTTTTTTGGATAGATTTCCAAAATCAGTTTCCGAATCAATACCAGATTCACTAATTAAAAACTCCCAAAGTCTATTGGGTAATTCATTTAAGGGATAGTTACGGACTTTCCTTGCAGGATGCTTTTCCTTGAAACCTCTAATAATCGCCTCCCATCCCTGCTCGCTCATGTCCACATCCCAGTTTATAATGGCTTCAGCCCGATAATGCTGATCAAAAAGCCATTTAGCCCCAAAGGCTGAAAGTTTGAGTACAGCAGGCCCACTCACTCCCCAATGGGTAATTAAAAGAGGGCCTTGATAAGAAAGTTTTGTCCCAGCAAGACGAATATGCGCCTGAGGCACGGATAAACCCATCAATTCCCGAATGGGATTTCCGGGTGTATTAAAGGTAAAAAGGGAAGGAATTGGCGGATTGATTTTATGATTTAGGTTTGATAGAAAGGAATAACCTGAACTGCTGGGGCTTCCTCCTGAGGCAACAATTAATTTATCAGCTGTGATTTCACTTCCACTAACCGTTAAAAAATACTTGCCATTTTCTTCCTTGATAGACTCCACAGCTTGTCGAGTTTTAATTTTGACGCCTGCATCTTCAGATGCCCTCATCAATGCATCTATAATGCTTTGGCTGCTGTCTGTTTGGGGAAATACGCGTCCGTCGGACTCCGTTTTAAGCTTTACTCCCCGACTTTCAAACCAGGTCCAGGTATCGGGAATAGAAAAGTGCGTGAAAGCCTTTTTCAAGAATTTTTCACCTCTGGGATAGTTTTTGACCAGTTGGCTATTGGGCATCAGCCGATGAGTCACGTTGCATCGACCACCGCCCGAGATTTTCACTTTGGATAAAAGCTTTGTACTCTTTTCCAAAATATAAACCTCACGGCCTTTTGATGCGGCATGAATTGCAGCAAAAAAGCCAGCAGCTCCCCCACCGACAATAATTATTTTCAATTTATTCTATTGATTTACAATATTTAAATACCCTACCTTCTTCTAGAGAATGAACCAAGAATTCCTCGAGTCAATTCGCGAAAGATCGTTCGACCGATTTGTCTGACCATGGTATTTTTACTCAATTCTTCTATCAAAGATTCGTCCTGCGTAGTGCGAGTTGTTGTCCTAGGTTTTGGTCCGGGTAAGGTTGTTTTTTCCTGCTCTTTTTCGACTTTATCAAGCTTTGAATTCAACATCTCGAAGGCAGATTCTCGATCTAGATGAGCATTGTATTTCGCCGTCAAGCTCGAATTGCTTACTAAATCATCAATCTCGGATGTAGTGAGAATATCCATTCTCGAAATTGGAGCTCTTACCAAGGTATGAGCCAAAGGCGTTGGGATACCTTTTTCGCTCAAAGCGGTAATCAGTGCCTCTCCTATACCCATGGATGTCAAGACTTCAGCAGTATCATAAAACTCAGTAATGGGATAATTTTCAGCGGTCTTTGTAATGGCTTTTCGATCTTTTGCCGTGAAAGCCCGCAGTGCATGTTGGACTTTCAAACCCAATTGACCCAAAACTGAATCCGGAACATCAGTGGGAGTTTGTGTGCAGAAATAAACACCCACCCCTTTGGATCGAATAAGTTTGATGATAGCTTCTATCTTTTCCAAGAGATCCTTGGATGCATTAGAAAAGACCAAATGGGCCTCATCGATGAAAATACATAGTTTGGGCTGATCTGCATCTCCTTGCTCGGGAAAGGTCTCGTAGACTTCTGAAAGAAGACTTAACATAAATGTAGAAAACAGCTTTGGCTTGCTTTGAATATCGGTTAAGCGAATGATTGAAATCACCCCTTTTCCATCTTCAGTTCGTACAAAATCGTTTACTTCAAAGGATCGCTCTCCAAAAAACTTATCCGCACCCTGCTGCTCCAATTCGATGATTTTGCGCATGATGGTATTCACAGAGGCAGATGAAACCTGACCAAATTCAGCTTTAATCTGCTCTTTGCCTTCATTGATGATAAACTGCAGAACGCGCTTCAAATCCTTCAAATCTAAAAGCGGCAAATGATGCAGGTCACAATATCTAAATACAAGTGCCATTACTCCGCGCTGTGTATCGTTCAATTCCAAAATTTGAGACATGAGTACCGGACCAAATTCAGATACGGTTGCCTTGAGTTTAACACCTTTTTCATCCGATATGGACATCAGTTCTACCGGAAGACCTTGGGGATTATAATCCACCCCAATTTTTTCGGACCGGCTAATGATAAAATCCTTCACTTCTCCGGGTTTGGCTAGACCAGATAAGTCTCCCTTGAGGTCCATCAGGACAGAGGGAACACCTTTCAAAGAGAGTTGCTCAGCAATCACTTGAAGCGTTTTGGTCTTTCCTGTGCCAGTAGCTCCAGCAATCAACCCATGCCTATTCATAGTTTTGAGTGGAACTTTGACATTGGCCTCTGTGATGGCTTCTCCGTCTAGAATTCCTGTACCCGGGGTGATAAAATCCTTTTTATAAGTTTGACCTTTAGTCAAAACATCAATAAAGCTGTCTCTCTTGCTCATTATTTGAATTTTTTAAAAATCTAAAACTACAAAAAAACCTTTTTGCGGTGGCAAAAAGGTCTTTATCCAAATCAAAATAGTATTCGATTAGTGGGTGACTTTAGGCTCCAAAGACTTAGCCTGCTCAATGAAATCGGCTACTTTATCTGCATTGGGAACTACCTTTGTCAATCCTTTTTCTTCCTGGGTTTTTGTCAAAGCTGCATGTAGGTTTTCAGCGTTTCGGTTTCGAAGCTCCTTTACAGTATCAACTCCGGCTGCTTTTAGTAACTCGGCAAACTGTCCCCCAATTCCATTGATTCGGAAAAGATCAGCCATATTTACCCACTTCAAAATTTGACTGGCATCCAAGCCTGTCTGCTCAGCAAGTTTTTGTCTACCAGATTTAGAAGCTCCAGCGTCAAGCAGACCTTCTACAGATTTTACACCTGCTTCAGCCAGCTTGGCCTTGTACGCTGGTCCGATACCTTCGATTGAGTCAATTGGTTTTCCCATGTTGAAATAATTTTGAGATTAAACATATGCCCTTGGGCAACATAATTTTTCCTAAAATAAATACAAATTTTTGTTTGTGAAACGGAAAAAGACAAATGTTCTTAAAACCATTTAGGAAACATTAATTTCAAAATTCGATTTAGAGTGAGATATTTAAAACTCAATTTAAAAAGGCTTCCCTAGGTGAAAATCATCCTTCAATTTCTGATCGTAGTTTCTATTCTCGCTACACCCTCAATTCTCAATGCCCAAGCTCTTCCCAATTTGGGACAAACTGACCGCTGGATGACCGGAGCACTTGCAGCCATGGAGCGTGAGGATTATGAAACTGCTAATTCCATTTTCCGGAACTTGATTGATTCGGGCCTGCCTTTACCAGAGGAAATGCCCTATTTCTTTGCATTGACACTTTTCGAACTAGGGCAGTATGATAATTCTGCTAGTTTTTTGGACAAATATTTTGATCTGAATGGCTTCAAAGGTCAAAATTATGAATTGGCAAAAAACCTTCAGGGGCAACTAAAGGAACCCTTGCAAGCAATCAGAGCGTGTAATCTATGCGATACGAAGGGTTACAGGTACGAGCTATGCGAAACATGCCAAGGAGCTAAAAATACTGAACAGGACTGCAGCTACTGCAGAGGTGCAGGAGTCGTAGGTTGTAGCCGATGCGCTGCCACCGGCATGATCACCAAAAGAAATATTTTCAACATCATAGAATATTACGAATGTGATAGATGCAATGGAAAAGGAAGGCTAGAATGCCCTACTTGCAAGGGTTCCCTAAAGGAAATCAGTGAATGTAAAACCTGTTTGGGATTTGGGAAAATTGCTTCCGACGTAATTTGTGATCATCAAGAACATGAGCACGATCATACGGAAGTAAAAAGTGAAAATTAAAAAGTCACAAAAAAAGCTGATTGAAATCTAATCAGCTTTTTTTCTATCATTTACAATACTTTAAGATTGCCTCCTCAGCAGCTCCATATTCAAGGCTTTTCGCCAATTGGAAGTCTTCACAAGCACTCCGTTTTCTTTTCAAAGCCAATTTTAACATGCCTCTGTTAAAGTAAGCAGGAGCATAATTTTTATCTAATTGGATGGCATTGCCATAAGCCTTCAGGGCATCTTCTGTATAACCCAATTGATGCATAGCGCGACCTTTCATAAAGGAAGCTGCAGCTGGAGCACCGGAAATTTCCTCAGCTCTAGAAGCAAAAAGCATAGCCTTTTCATAATTGTTTTGGGTATAATGGAAATTTGAAATCGCTAAAAGAACCTGAAAGTTATTCGGATCAATCTGCAATGCAGCTTCAAAATCTGCAAGTGCAGAGTCTAATTGACCTTGTTCTTCATGAGCTCTTCCCCGATTGTAAAGCAAAACCACATTTTTTGGATTATACTTTAAATCTTTGGAATACTCTTGCACAGCCTCATCATAGGCTCCTTGGTTAAAGGCAACATCGCCTTGGTTTCCTGTTTTTCCACCACATGCAAAAATAGCCGAGCTCAAAAGCACGACTATTCCTACTCGATAAATGATATTCATACTAGTTGGTTTACACTGCTACGTTGTTTTCTCTTAAAGCATCATTGAGTGAAGTTTTCAAATCCGTAGAAGCTTTTCGCTGACCAATTATCAAGGCACATGGCACTTGATAAGTTCCTGCTGCAAACTCTTTTGGAATGGATCCAGGGATCACTACGGATCTTGGTGGAACATAGCCCTTGTACTCTACCGGCTTATTCCCAGTGACATCAATGATCTTAGAACTTGCCGTAAGCGTCACGCCTGCTCCAAGAACAGCTTCTTTACCAATTCGGACACCTTCTACTACAATAGCTCTAGAGCCAATAAATGCTCCATCTTCTACAATTACCGGAGCAGCCTGTACTGGTTCTAAAACCCCTCCAAGTCCTACTCCACCACTCAAATGAACGTTTTTGCCGACCTGAGCACAGGATCCGACCGTCGCCCAAGTATCAACCATCGTGCCACTATCCACAAAAGCTCCGATATTAACATAACTTGGCATCATTACCACACCAGGAGCTAAATGGGCTCCATAACGGGCCACTGCATGAGGAACTACTCGTACACCCTGCTTGGCGTAATTAGTCTTTAGAGCCATTTTATCGTGGAACTCAAAAGGACCCACTTCTATGGTCTGCATTTTCTGAATTGGGAAATACAAAATGACCGCTTTCTTTACCCAGTCATTTACTTGCCAGTTGCCATCTTCCAGCGGTTCTGCCACTCGAAGACTTCCAGCATCCAAATCTGCGATGACAGTCTTGATAGCAATTTCAGTGTCCTTTTCTTTTAAAAGCTCTCTATTTTCCCAAGCTTTTTCAATGATGGTTTTCAGTTCCATATTTTTGGTTAGTTTCGATTATGTCTAAAGATTTTTCCCAGAAAATCCCTGTCCTAATCGCTTCTTCGCTCAAACCAGCGAAAGATGCGAGGGCTTTTTGGAGATTGGGTCAAACGCTGCGTGAAACAAATAAATACGATCTAAACTTCATAGGTTTTTCCTCAAAAGCGGTCTTAAATCCTCAAAATGACCGATTTTTTATTTCGATTACTAATACAAAATCTCGATTGGAGCGAATTGTTTCCATTTTTAGGTTTTTCAAATACTGCTTAATCGTCAAACCAAAAATCCTGATTTGCTGTACTTGGGAGTATTTGATCCCCGCAAAATTACTCAAATCCTTCTTGGGCTTTCGAATCATTTACGATGTGCAGGAAAACTACCTGGCAAACTTAGACTTGATTCCAAACAGATCAACTTGGAAATTAAACTTTGCCAAATGGCTAATTGAGAAATCTGAGGGCACTAAAGGAATCGATTATTATTTCTTAGCCGAGAAATGCTATCAAGATGAAATGCCAAGTAAAAAACCATTCATCATCTTGGAGAATAAATACAGTGGACTCAAATACCTTCCTAAGCCTCCTGCAGTTTTTAAGGAAAAGGAAGTCTTTGAATTTCTATTGACAGGAACCATCACACCGGCTTATGGTACAGAAGAAGGAATTCAGTTTTTTCTTCAAGTTTTGGAGCGTTTTCCCGAAAGTAAATTGCGAGTTTTTGGGCATGTCACTTTGGAATATTTCCAAAAAAATCTCTTCGATCAATACAAAAATCATCCCCAGATTTCTCTTGAATTGTCTCCTGATCCTATCCATTATACCGAGGTTTTGGATGCAATTTACAGGACTGATTTTTTGCTTTTGCCCTACCCAAATCATAAAGCTTTAGCTCAGAAAATCCCGAGTAAACTTTTTGAAGCGGGAGCATTAAATACGGCCGTTATCATTCAAGAAAATCCTACATGGACTGACTTTGTAATATCCCATAAAATGGGACTTTCGGTAGATTTTCAGAATACTCAGGAAGCCGTTAAGAATTTTATTTCAGGGCTGGATCAAGACTTTTTTAAAGTCCAAAATCCAGAAGTTTTTCACTGGAAAGCTGAAGGAGATAAACTCCTTTCAGTTCTAGATTCCCTATCCTCCTAATCCCAAATAAGGCGGAAAACTTTCCACACTTATCCACCTTATACGCCTGTTTGGAAACCGAAAATTTAAAAATGGAAACTTGGTGATAGACCTCATCATAGGAGGTCTTTATCTATAAATGAATTTATAATTATCTGTTTTTTAATATTTTATACTTTTTTTAAGGCATTTATTAATTTTATTTTAGACAACCCTAAAATCAAACCCACAGCTATTTTGAACTTATCCACAGCGATTTTAGCTGATATATAATTTATTTTTAGACATTTCTAAAATATTTTTTACATTTGTATCAAAGCATTGAAATATGAATTTGACTGTAGCCGAGGAAAACTATCTGAAAGCCATCTATAACCTCTCAGAGGAAGGAACCAAATCCGTGTCGACAAATGACATCGCAGCCGAGATGAAAACCAAGCCTGCCTCCGTCTCTGACATGCTCAGGAAGCTGAGCGAAAAAGAAGTCATCAGCTATCGGAAATATTACGGGGTGAACATCACTCCCGAGGGAAAAAAGCTAGCGCTCCAAACTGTCCGAAAGCATCGACTCTGGGAAGTTTTCTTGGTTGAAAAATTAAACTTTGCCTGGGATGAAGTTCATGAAGTGGCTGAGGAGTTGGAGCACATTCAGTCTCCCCTACTTATTCAGCGTCTCGATGCCTATTTGAACTACCCCAAGTTTGACCCGCATGGCGATCCAATTCCAGATGAATTTGGAGATGTCAAAGCAAGACCGAGAGTCCCGATCAATGAAATGGAAGTCAATCAAAGTGGACAAATCGTTGCCGTCAAAGACAGCTCTGCTGCTTTCCTCCGCTACATGGATAAGGTGGGTGCATATATCGGTGCTCGGGTGAAAATCTTGGACAAGGTAGAGTTTGACGGTTCAGTTGAAATTCTGGTTGACCAAAAGAAAAATGTCTTTATGTCCAAAGATGTTGCTGCAAATATTTTGGCTATTCAGTCATGAAATCGAGCCTGTCAGAAACATATAAACATGAAGAAATTCTACACGAAGGAGGAGTTTATTCGTCATGCGAGATTCCATGTGGCCTTTGAAAAATTATTATAAACACATGAAAAGGCTCCTAATCCTACTTACGATTAGCTTGCTTCTGCAGGCTTGCAAATGGGATAGCCCCGACACGCGATCCAAACCTTTGATCGTGGCGACTACCAGCATTCTGGCAGATGCTATTTCTGTCATAGTAGGAGATTCAGCCGATGTCCGGGCCCTAATGCCTGCAGGGGTCGACCCTCATTTATACAAGGCTTCCGTACGAGATCTGGACCTACTTACTGAAGCAGACCTAGTGATTTATCATGGTTTGTACCTGGAAGGAAAAATGACCGAAATCTTCGAAAAGCTTGAATTCAGTCAGCGATTAATTAATATTTCCGAAGAACTGCCTGAGGAAAAACTACTTCGAACGGGCCCTGAAGCGCACAGCGTAGATCCGCATATTTGGTTTGATGTGAAGCTGTGGACGCTAGCAATGGACTACAGTGCCAAAGAATTGATTGCCTGGAAGCCTGAATGGAAGGACTATATTCAAGAAAATTGGTCGACCTATCAAAAAGATCTGGTCGCTGCCGATCAGGAAATTCAGGAGAAGGTTTCAGAACTTCATGCTAAAGGAATGGCGCTTGTAACAGCCCATGATGCCTTTGCTTATTTTGGAGAGGCTTATGGGTTTGAAGTGAGAGGTCTTCAGGGGCTTTCCACACTTAGTGAACCAGGACTTCGGGATTTGGGGGATTTGGCTCAATTCATCATTGATCGAAATATCAAAGCAGTTTTTGCAGAGCAGACGATATCACCGAGAGCATTGAAGGCATTGGTAGAAGCCTGTGAGCAAAAAGGTCATCAGATCGAGTTGGCAGGCCCCCTATTTACAGATAGTCTGGACGCAGCAAATACTCCTGCCGGAACCTATCTCGGCATGATTAAAACAAATTTGGAAATCATTTATCAAGCACTTGTCTCATGATCAAACAAGTAGAAAACCCCATACTGGAAATCCATGATCTGACGGTGAGTTATGATCAAAGCCCTGTGCTTTGGAATGTAGACCTGTCACTTCCTGCCGGTAAATTGATCGGTATTTTAGGCCCAAATGGTGCCGGAAAATCTACTTTGATTAAATCGGTCATGGGCTTGGTGGAGCCAAGCAGTGGTTATGTGAAGCTTTTTGATCAAACGCTAGATGCTGTCCGGAACAGAATCAGCTACGTTCCCCAGCGGGAATCTGTGGACTGGAATTTCCCTGCCTCAGTTCTTGATGTGGTTTTGATGGGTACCTATGGAAAGCTGGGGCTTTTCAAAAGACCCGGTAAAAAGGAAAAAGCACTGGCACTGGACTGTTTGGAAAAAGTGGGAATGACTGCTTTCGTGCATCGACAGATTTCTGAACTTTCAGGTGGGCAGCAGCAACGGGTATTTATTGCAAGGGCGCTTGCACAGGAAGCCGATTTATATTTGATGGACGAACCTTTTGCGGGAGTAGATATGAATACTGAGGCGGCAATTTTCAAGCTTTTGCAAGAAATGAGTGCCGGTGGAAAGACTGTTGTGGTGGTTCACCATGACATTTATTCGGCTGTGAATTACTTTGATTGGTTTATCATGCTAAACCTACACTTGGTAGCTTCAGGCCCCAAAAATGAAGTGGTGACTGAGGAACTCCTTCGAAAAACCTACGGCGGAAAACTCAACCTGCTTTCGAAAGTATCTGAATTGATTCGTCAGAAAGAATTTAACCCATTGAAAGGCTGATGAGTGATTTTCTCTACTTCTTTTCTTTTCAGGATTCTTCCATTGCCTTTGTAGTGATGGGAATTACGCTTTTGGGAATAGGGTCTGCTTTTGTAGGCACCTTTTCGTTTCTGGACAATAAAGCCCTCTTGGGAGATGCAATCTCTCATGCCGTATTTCCGGGAATCTGTCTGGGCTTTATGCTTGCAGGAGAGAAAAACCCCTTTTATATCGTCGGAGGAGCTTTCTTGTCCGGGGCTTTGGCAACTTTTCTGAGTTCATGGCTGAAATCAAACACCAAACTAAGTGACGATACCATCATTGCCGTGATCCTTTCCGTCTTTTTTGGGATCGGAATTGTCTTTTTGACTGTGATTCAAAAATCTGGAAATCCCGAAATGGCAGGCCTCAATCAATTTATTTTCGGGAATGCAATCGGCATAGTAGAGCGAGACCTTTGGGTCTATGGAAGCCTTTCTGTGTTGATTATCTCAGTCATTGGCTTTATGCTAAAAGAATTTCAAATTCTGGTTTTCAATCCAGAATTCGGAAAGGCGGTTGGACTTCCGATGAATATGATTCGATTCGTATTTGATGTTCTGCTGATATTGGCAGTGGTCATTGGGATACAAGCTATTGGAGTGGTTTTGATGGCAGCTTTGCTGATTACTCCGGGCACTGCGGCTAGGTTTTGGACTGATAGGTTGGGAATTTTGCTTGGCTTAGCTTCCCTTTTTGCTATCCTTTCCGGAGTATTTGGTACTTACATTTCTTATCTACTTCCCCAAATGCCTACAGGGCCTTGGGTAGTGGTGATTCTTTCAAGTATTGCCTTGATTTCTTTTCTTTTTGCTCCTAAAAAGGGATTGGTTTCCCGCTATTTCCATCGAAGATCTTACCTACAAAAAACCCAGCGAGACCATGTGTTGAAAAGTATTTTCAAAGCCCGGGAACTAGGACAGGAAGGGCTAACTCGAGCAGAGCTTCTTAGTCTCTACCCACATCAGCAAAGCTCTATTAAAAATTCAATCAAAGGTTTAGAAAAAGAAGGTTTATTATTTGTAAATCAATCATTAATAAAGCTTACAGATCCTGGAAAATATCAAGCAAGGAGAGTCGTCAGGTTACACAGACTTTGGGAATCTTATCTGAATGAATACATGAATATTGCCCCGGATCATGTACACGAATCTGCTGAAAAACTTGAACATTTATTGACTCCAGATTTGGAAGCTTTGCTGGAAAGCCGCTTAAACTTTCCAAAACTCGACCCCCATCAAGAACAAATCCCAAGAGACCATGATGAGCTTTGACCAAAATGCATTTCTAATCATCCTCACGGCCTCGATGATCGCTATTTCCTGTGGCTTGCTAGGGGTATTTATGATGCTTCGAAAAATGTCTATGACTGGAGATGCGATATCGCATGCAGTGCTTCCCGGAATCGTCATCGGTTTTTTGGTATCCGGAACACAAAGAGGATTGGAAGTGATCATAGGTGCAGGAATCCTAGGAATTTTGGCAACCCTGATGATCGATTGGTTGCGGAAGAAGGCCCGCGTTCAGTTGGATGCTTCCATTGGCATTACCTTTACCCTCCTATTTGCAATCGGAATTATTTTGATTAGCGTTTTTGCCTATCGGGTGGACTTGGACCAGGAATGTGTACTTTATGGGGAGATTGCTTATCTGCCGATCGACCTTTGGATAAGTAGCAGTGGGCAAAGTTTTGGGCCTAGAATCATGTGGCTAGCTATCCTGAATTTACTTTTAGTAGGAGGATTTATCGCATTGTTTTACAAGGAGTTAAAAATTACAAGCTTTGATGAAAAATTTGGAATCGTCATAGGCATTCCTGCCTCAGCAATCAACCTGGGATTGATGAGTATGGTATCCTATACTACTGTCAGTAGCTTCGAGGCAGTTGGAGCAATCTTGGTTGTAGCCTTGTTGGTCGTACCTCCGGCAACAGCCTATCTTTGGACCAGAGATTTGCGTCCATTGATCCAATTTACGATCCTTACAGGAATTCTGGTTTCGGTAATTGGCTATTATCTGGCCTACCTTTTCGATTCATCGATAGCAGGTATGATGGTGACCGTAGCAGGGATAGTATTCTTTTTATCTGTAATTTTGACACATAAAAAGTTTAAATTCAGCTTGGGAACCCAAAAAGAAACACAGCCGTTTAGTTCGTAATATGCAAAAGTTAATTCTCACCCTTGGATTGCTGTTTTTTGCTTCCATCGGTTACTCACAAGATCAAATTACTTGGCTCAAATTTGAGGAAGCAGTAGCTGCCAATCAATCTGACCCAAAAATGCTTTTGGTGGATGTCTACACGGATTGGTGCGGTTGGTGTAAAAAAATGGATAAGGAGACTTTCACTGATCCCGAAGTAGTCAAATACGTCAACGAAAATTTTTACGCGGTCAAATTGAATGCAGAAGACAACGAGAGAACCTTTGATTTCATGGGAAAAAAATTCAGTGAGGCTCAAATGGCCGCTTCTATGCGGGTTCGCTCCTATCCAAATTTTGTAATTATTGAACCTACACTACAGAATATTGCTCAGCTTCCGGGTTACAGGCCGGCAGATGCATTTCTTGAAGGAATCAACGAATTGATTGAAAAGGCCTTCCGTCCCAAGCTATGAGTTTTTCACTAGCAGAACGCGATGATACCATCATTGCCTTAGCTACACCACAAGGAGTAGGTGCCATTGCGGTCATTCGCCTTTCGGGCAAAAATGCAATTTCATTGACCAATCAAGTTTTTCACGGTAAAAACCTTGAAAAACAAGCAAGTCATACCATTCACTTTGGTACCATCCGAGACGGAGATCGTGTCATAGATGAAGTACTAGTTTCGATTTTCATCGCTCCAAAATCATTTACCAAAGAAAACGTGGTGGAGATTTCCACACATGGCTCCTCCTACATTATCAATCAGGTCATCCGCTTATTTATCAAACTGGGTGCCCGACCAGCCAAACCCGGAGAGTTTACTCAGCGGGCCTTTTTGCATGGGCAATTTGACCTTGCGCAAGCAGAAGCAGTGGCAGATTTGATTCATGCGGATTCGGAGGCTTCCCACGCTGCTGCACTTAATCAAATGCGTGGTGGCTTTTCATCGGAGATACAGGAATTACGGGCTCAACTCATCCATTTTGCCTCCATGATTGAGCTCGAGCTTGACTTCACGGAAGAGGATGTGGAGTTTGCCAGTCGGGATGATTTGAGAATGTTGGTAGAGCGACTTTTGCGAGTGGTGGAGGAACTGATTCTCAGCTTTGATCTAGGAAATGTGATCAAAAATGGAGTTCCTACGGTGATTGCTGGCAAACCCAATGCAGGAAAGTCTACCCTACTCAATGCGCTTCTAAATGAGGAAAAAGCCATCGTATCAGATATTGCAGGTACCACTCGGGATTTTATCGAGGATGAAATCAATATCGGTGGAGTGATTTTCCGATTTATCGATACCGCTGGGCTTAGGGAAACAACCGATGTTATCGAGGCTATTGGTGTGAGTCGAACACAGGAGAAAATGAAGTCTGCCTCTTTGATTATTTATTTGTTTGACTTGAGCGATACCGACTTGGTGGAGATCAATCGGGATATCAATAAGCTGGAAAATCTAGGAGTCCCTTTCCTCAAAGTAGCTAATAAAACAGACAAGGCTAAGGAAAATATTATCAATGAGTTAAGTGAAAAGCATCCTGACAGTATTTTTATTTCAGCGGGCAAAAAAGAGAATTTGGAAGGGCTCAAAGCCCGTATTTTGGAGCTTGTCAATCTGGATAAATTCAAGACCGGAAATACCGTCGTTACCAATATCCGTCATTACGATAGTTTGACCAAAACAAGGGAATCCCTACTCGATGTTTTGGCTGGCTTGGACCAGGAAGTCACCAATGATTTCCTAGCCATGGATATTCGGCGCTCCCTACATTTCCTCGGAGAGATCACTGGAGAAATTACTACCGACGACCTTTTAGCCAATATTTTCTCGAAGTTTTGTATCGGGAAGTAAAAAGAACCTTGGCGTAAGTTGTCTCAATAATTTTCAACAAATCACTTTATTCCATTGCTTTTTTAGTCAAAAAATTCAACTCTTTATACAAAAGGATTTTTCATTTCCATTCAAACTAATATCTTTAGAAAGTAGTTTTTAATAGGTTAGTATGATTTTTAATGAAGATTCGAGAGTAAAGATTCCTGCAATCGTGCATCTCACGCGCTTGGGATATACTTATCTATCCTTAAAGAATGCCATACTGGATAAGTCTACAAATATCTTCACAGACATTTTTAAGAGAAAAGTAGCTCAATTAAATCCAGAACTATCTCCAAATGAAATTGATCGATTCTATGAAGAGATTTCGATTTGCCTGGAAAATGAAGATCTCGGGAGAGCTTTCTTTGACAAATTGATTGACCGCTCTGGCAAAAGGCTAATCGACTTTGATAATTTTGATAAGAATGAACTCCATGTAGTCACGGAACTGACTTATCAAAAAGATGATGAAGAATTCAGGCCGGATTTAACGATTTTAATCAATGGCCTTCCACTATTTTTTATTGAAGTAAAAAAGCCAAATAATTTGGAAGGAATCCAAGCTGAAGTGAAGCGAATGACTACCCGCTTCATGAATAAGAAGTTCCAAAAGTTTGCCAACGTCACCCAGCTCATGGTTTTTTCCAATAATATGGAATATGATGATGAGGCTATCTCTCCTATCCAAGGTGCATTTTATGCCACTCCGGCCTATGGGAAAATGCACTTTAACTATTTCAGGGAAGAGGAAAAAGCATTTGAACTTCATGTCCATGTCAAGCCAATTGATAAGCAAAAAGAGATGGAAATCCTTCGAGATAATAATGTGATTGGCATTAAAGATTCTCAAGAATACCAAACAAACCTGGATGCTACTTCTCCTACACACAGACTACTTTCTTCTTTGTTTGAAAAAAGCCGAGTAGAATTTTTATTGCGCTATGCTATTGCCTATGTCAAAGAAGAAAAAGGACTGGAAAAGCATATCATGCGCTATCCTCAGTTATTTGCTACAAAGGCACTGGAAAGGAAATTGAATGAAGGAATACGGAAAGGAATCATCTGGCATACGCAAGGGTCAGGGAAAACAGCTTTGGCATATTTTAATGTTAAGTTTCTGACAGAGTATTTCCAAAAAAGAACCATTGTTGCAAAGTTTTATTTCATTGTGGATCGACTGGACTTACTGATCCAGGCTGCACGCGAATTCAAAGCAAGAGGACTGGTGGTCCATGAGATTGATTCAAGAGATGATTTTGCAAAAGACATTAAATCAACTGCTGCGATACACAATAATTCAGGTAAAGCAGAAATCACCGTTGTAAACATCCAAAAGTTCAAAGATGATCCTGATGTCACTCGAAAATCAGATTATCAATTAAGCATTCAGCGCGTATTCTTCTTGGATGAAGTCCATAGAAGCTATAACCCAAAAGGAAGCTTCTTAGCCAACTTGAAAGAAGCTGATCCAGATTCAATTAAAATTGGATTGACCGGAACTCCCCTTTTAGGCTCTGACTATAATTCAAGAGATCTTTTTGGGGATTACATCCACAAGTATTACTACAACGCCTCCATAAAAGATGGCTATACGCTTCGCTTAATACGTGAAGAAATCTCAACTCAGTATAAAGCCCAGTTTCAAAAAATTCTGGATGAAATAAAGGTCTTGAAAGGCTCTTCTCAAAAGAAGCACCTATTTGCTCATCGAAAATTCGTAGAGCCGATGTTGGAATACATTGTCGATGATTTTGAGCGATCACGGGAACGAATGGATGATCCAAGTATTGGTGGAATGGTGGTCTGTAGTTCTTCCGAACAAGCAAAGTTACTTTTTGAAGTATTTCAAGAAAATTATGCCAAAGAAGAGCCTACCCAATTTCTTTTGGCTGCAGATAGCCAGCAAAGAATTCCTTTAAACAAAAGGAAGCAAGATTCTCAAGTCAAATCGGCTGCTTTAATTCTCCATGATGTCGGGACAAAGCAAGAGCGTAAGGATCAGGTCGAAGCCTTCAAAGATGGTAAGATTGATTTCCTCTTTGTCTATAATATGCTATTGACTGGTTTTGATGCCAAGCGATTGAAGAAACTCTATGTGGGTCGCAAGGTCAAATCTCACAATTTATTGCAAATGCTTACCCGAGTCAACCGGACCTATAAAGAATTCCGATACGGGTATGTGGTAGACTTTGTGAATATCAAAGATGAATTTGATGCAGCTAACAAGGCCTATTTTGACGAACTGCAATCAGAATTGGGAGATGAAATGATTCATTATTCCAACCTATTCAAATCTGCGGAAGAGATCAAACAGGAGATCGAAGAAATCAAGGAGGCTTTATTTCCGTTCGATACGCTGAATATGGAAACTTTTTCCAAGCAAATCTCCCAGATCAATGATCGAAAAGAAATGCAGGAGATCGTGAAAGTCCTTCAAAATGCCAAAGTTCTTTATAATCTAATCCGATTGGAAGGGCATTATGATTTACTAGAAAAAGTAGATTTCCAAAAACTGGGGAGTTTAGGCAGAGAAGCCGAACACCGGCTCGCCCTGATTAACCAAAAGGAAGTTTTAGAGTCTGATTTAGACAGTACCAATCTATTGAACATTGCCTTGGAAGAAGTCTTTTTTGCTTTCACGAAAGTAAAAGAAGAAGAGATGATCCTGGCAGATGCTTTAAAGAATACGCTTCAAAAAACTCGGGAAATGCTAGGTGGAAATTTTGATCCTAAAGACCCTGAGTTCATCAGCCTAAAAGAACAATTGGAATTATTATTTAAAAAGCAGAAACTAACAGAAGTGACAGCTGATGACATGAATGCGAATATGAAGCAGCTAGACGGTATATTTCAAAAGGCTAAAAAGCTGGAATATGAAAATCAGCTTATTCGCGCGA
>NZ_JAPEIB010000035.1:0-40807 GCF_028823735.1 Algoriphagus sp. NF | reverse complement strand
ATGAGATTTTTATTTTTTCTTGCGCTTGGATTTTCTTTGTTCTCTTGTTCTAATGATGGCGTTCTTGAAATTGATGAAAAAACAATAGTACTTCCAGATTTAAAATTGGGGGAGGCAGGATATGACAGTGTTCTTATTCGAAATTCTGGGAAGGGAGATCTTTATATTTCAAATGTTTATACAGATTGCTCTTGTACTTTGATTGATGATAACGAAATAATTCTTAGTCCTGAAGAATCGAAATACTTGAAATTTTCAATAAAACCAACCGTTACAGGATTTGTACAACAAATGATTGTCTTGAACAGTAACTCAAAAATAAGTAACAGTGAAATAATTTTAATTAGGGTAAAGGTTCACATTTGATTAAATGGAATAGTAAAGTAATAGTTAAAAGAGTTCTTTTTTCTTGTATTTTATTTTTGATAGATATGTCAAATAATATTTTTTGAGCAATACGTTTACTTTCAAATTCCACCTATCACTCTCCCATCCTCCATCTCAATAATTCGATGGGTTCCCGCTGCAAATTCCGGGTCATGGGTGACGATCAGCATGGTTTGGTTGAATTCTTCAGCCAGTTCTTTAAACTTATTAAAGACAATATCGGAGTTTTTCTTGTCCAAATTACCGGTAGGTTCATCGCCCATAATCAATAAAGGATCATTGATCAAGGCCCGGGCAATGGCTACCCGTTGCTTTTGACCTCCGGAAAGCTGATTGGCCTTTTTCAGCGCATGGTCTTCCATTTCGAATATTTTTAGCTTTTCCATCGCGCGATGCTCCAACTCTTCTCGGGAGTACTTACCTAGTTTTAAGCCTGGAATCATGACATTTTCCAAAGTTGAAAACTCATTCAGCAAATAATGAAACTGAAACACAAATCCGATTTTCTCATTTCGGATACGTGCCAAGTGGTCATGGTTTTTGTCGCTGATTAATTCCTGATCCAGGTGCAGCTTGCCTTGATAATCCGTGTCCATGGTAGATAGGATGTAGAGCAGCGTAGATTTGCCACAGCCTGATTTGCCGACAACCGACACGAATTCTCCCCGATTGATGGTGAAGGAGACCTGCTTGAGTACCTGATTCTTCACTGGGCTGTAAAAGTATTTGTCGATATTTTCGGCTTGTAGAACCTTCTTTTCAGTCTTGCTCATTTTCCTCTGATGATATCTACAGGATCTACTCCACTGGCTTTTTTGGCCGGAAAATACCCGGCCAGATAGGTGGTGATAATGCTAAATATTCCTCCGATAAGGTAGTACTGCGGATTGTAGTCCACCGGGAAGGTTTTGATCGTCGGGAGAGCCTCTGTCTCAAAAGGAACCTGATCGATCCCCAGACAGGCCAAAAAACCAAAGAGCAATCCCAAAGTCCCGCCTACCAATCCAATAGTCAAGGCGATGGTGATGAAAACCCGATTGACATCCGAACCGCTAAAACCAATAGCCTTCAATATGGCGATCGTGTCCAGCTTTTCATAGATCATCATATTGAGAATATTGTAAATCCCAAAACCGGAAACGACCAAGAGGGTAATTCCAACTGCATAACTAATCAGGGAACGAATCTGGGTGCCTGTTTCAAATTGAGCATTCACCGTCTGAATATCGTCTGCATCGATTCCGTAAATGGTTTCTAGTTCCCGTGCCATGGGAGGGGCGAGGTCCAGATTTTTGAGTTTTACCTGGATATCGGTGATAAAGGAGGGAGGCTCACCCAGCATTTTTTGTACAGTGGCGATGGAGGCAAAGCTATTGGCATTGTCATAGTCTCCCAATCCGGATTGGTAGTACCCGACCACTTTTAGTTGGATGCGATTACCTTGGGAGGTGGTAACCTGAATCACATCACCGATATCAGCGAGCATGCGATCTGCCAATCCTTTCCCGAGTATAATGGTATTGTTTTGAACCAATTCTTCCAGATTTCCAGCCGTTACATAGTCTGAAAAGGCAAAAAGTTGGGTTTCTTTTTCCACATCTATGCCATTGACCAAGCCAGTGAGATCGATGGTGCCGACATTAAAAAAGACCTGCGAGGAAATCTTTCGGCTGACCCCCAAAACCCGTGGGTCCTCCTCCAAATCCTGAATGATTTTACTGGCATTGTGAATGGCTAAACGACTGGTAGAAGGTTTGATGGATCGGATCACATTCCAGGCATCGGCAAACTCTCCCTTTTGATCAATGGGTTGATTGGGGTTGGGTTTGATTTCATTGTAAAAGCGGATGTGCGGTGTACGGTTGAGCACTAATCCATCGAGCATGGTATTCAATCCATTCATAAATCCCAATAAAGCCACAAACATGGTGATGCTAAAAAGTACGCCAACTGCTGCAATAGCGGTCTGTTTGAATCTCGCCAGCATCAAAGCGGTGGAAATCTCAAAAATCAGTGACCACTTCATCTTCATGGCTTGATGATTTCGGTGGTTTCGGTGATTCCTTCCAGAATTTGGGCATACTGGAAGTTTCGGATCCCCACTTTGACAGCGACCGTGTCTCCATCAGAGAGAATCACCTCTGAATCGCCAATCAGGTAGTTTCTAGGAATGACTAGCGCATTTTCAACAGCAGAAGTCAGAATATTTGCTTCCAGACTCAGATTAGGGTATAGGGAAGGTGGGGTATTGGTGAAAGTAGCCTCTACCTGAAAACTCTTGGATTTGGTGTCCATCAAGGGATAGATTTTCGTCACCTTTCCTTCAAAAATTTCGCCTGCGTAGCTATCCATACTCACCACTACTTCCTGATCGAGTTTTACTTTGGCAATGTCATATTCATCCACTTGTAACTCCATGATAAATTTTTCAGCATCACCAATGACTGCCACTACTGTTTGCGGTCCCACCATTTCGCCTTTTTCCTTGGGAAGAGAATAGACTCGACCATTCACTTGGCTTTTCAGCACGAAGTCACTTTCTAAGGCCCGGCTGATGGCAGCAGACTTGGCGGCACTTCGCGAGTTAAACTCAATCTCACGCTCCACATCCTGATATCGAAGCAGTGCCGACTGATAGTTGTTTTTGGAGTTTTCGTAGGCCAGTTTCCGTTGCTCCAATTCTACGATGGTTCCGATATTTTGCTTCCAGAGATTTTGCTGACGGGCATAGAGTAGCGAGTCATTTTGCAACCTACTTTTGGCAAAATCAATGGCCAACTGTAGATCGCGGAGCTTACTTTGATTCTGTTGGTAATCAGCAAATGCCTGAGCCAATTCGGCATTTTCTCTGCTTAATCGTTCGCGTTCATTATACACCGCCAAAATGGGGGTTCCTACTTCCACCAAGTCACCTTCCTTGACAAAAATCTCCTGAATAGGCCCTGTTCCGTTGGCAAAAGCTTCATATTGATTTAAGGCTTTGATATTGCCTGAAGCATAGACAGATTCGGTAATGTCGCTAATGAAGGGGGTAGTGGTTTCTTCCTCGGACGACATACAGGAGAAAAGACCCCAAAATGCCAGGATGCTTAGAAGTTTCGAACGGCTCATATTTGTTTTGAAAAGAATATCTACCAAAAGAAACCTGTTTTTAGCAGGATTTTCATGATAATTGTCAACTTACTCACAAATTCAAATCAAACAAAGGATTCTAATCACGGTTCTTCAAAGATGAAATCGAGCATGAGAGGATATCGCACATTGAAATAATTGTAAACCAAGCGAGATTCCATATGGCCTTCAAGAAAAAAATATATTCATATGAAAAAATATTCTCCGCTTTTCTTGGCAGTTTTTCTATTCGCTATTCAGTCATGCGCTTTCAAAGGTGTGGTTCGGGAAAAGAATATTCCCTACATCGAAGCTGATAATTCCTATGACCTACCTGCCAAGGAATTGAATGTCTTTTCGCCCAGAAAAGCAGCAAATCTTCCGGTTTTGTTATTTATCCATGGAGGAAGTTGGAATAAGGGGCGAAAGGAAATCTATGATTTTATGGGAAATCGACTGGCTCGAAGAGATGTGGTGACGGTGATTATTGATTATCCTTTGGCGCCTGATTATCAGGTAGACGATATGGAAAAAGCGACAGTTTTAGCAGTAGAATGGGTAGAAAAGAATATTTCCAACTACGGCGGAGATCCGGATCAAATCTTTGTTTCGGGCCATTCGGCAGGTGGTCATTTGGCGGCTTTAGCTGCAATCAAAAAGGAGCCTTGGGAAGAACTCGGCAGATCCAATCCCATCAAAGGGGCCATTTTGAATGATCCGGCTGGTTTGGATTGGTATTGGTTTCTTGAGCAGATGCGAGATAGACCCAATGGTACGGATAATTATGACGCTTTTACAGACAAGCCGAAAGTTTGGAAAGCTTACTCTCCAGTTTATTTTTTGGATGAAAATGAAGTGCCGCTATTATTGATGGAGGGAGAAAAGACCTACCCGGGTATTCGATTGACAGTGGAGCGATTTCGGGAGGAAGCTGAGGAAAAAGGAGTGGACTTGACCTATTCTTTTTATCCTAAAACCAAGCATATTCCCATGGTCACGCAATACTTCTGGACATGGAGCAAAGGCTATGATGATGTTTTAGGTTTTATTCAATCTCAGTCTGAGGACAGCATGCGTACGAGTTCCTCAGGAGAGACCACGGGTAAATAAGTATTGGAGAGCTTGAGAAAATCCCGGTCGGAAGTAACGATGGCTTCTATCTGATTTGAAAAACCAATTTGGTAAAAAATAGTGTCCTCAATATCTTTTGAATTCATACGAAGAGCATTTAAGACATCATTGCCATCACCTTCTACAAATTGAAAAAGAGGGACTATTACTTTTAATATTTCCTTAGTTTTTTCATAGTCTAGGTATTTTAAAAGGAAATAAGAGGCAGTTTGAATAAGACCTGTTGTGATAAATCCGGTAATTTTTCCTGTCTCTAAGCTTCTCGTAATTTTCTCAAAAACTTCAGGTTTATCTGTCCTCTTAATTGCAATATCAAGTACTACATTTACATCAAAGAAGATCTTCATAGCCCCATTTTTTAGCTTTAGCTTTGTAGTACTCTTCTTTGTAGTCGAAATCCTCGGGAAAATCAAATTTTGGCAGTGACTGCATGTACTCAACTAGGGACATTCCTTCGGGAAGTCCTGTTTTCCGGCTAACTAGCTTTTCAAAATGCTCTTCTACCAAACTTGAAATACTGGTTTCTTCTTTGGCTGCATATTGTTTGATTTTCTCAAGCAGCTTTTCGTCAATGGTAATATTTAGGCGCTTCTTCATTTAATGCGTATTTATTTATAATTATACGCATAATTTAGATTTTCTGCAAAAAGTTCATTTTCAGTTAGTTGTCGTCCTAACTCGGGTCCACATCCACTATCCAGCGAACGGACCGGAACTCTGGTCGGGATTGAAGCTCTTCTGTGATCTCTGCAAGTTTTTCTTTGAAGGTGGTTTGGGTAGCGCCAGATCGATCGAGCTTGATTAAGCTTTCGAATTGATACTGGTTTTTGACCCGTCCAATAATAGCCTTTTCAGGGCCTAGTACAATCTTCTTTACCGCAATTTGGGCCATTTCCCGATGAAGGGCGATGGCAGCTTTTTCGGCTGTTTTGAAGTCTGCATGTCGGGTCGTGATTTTCACCAGTTTGACATAGGGAGGGTAGAAAAACTTCCGCCTCTCCACCATTTCCTGTTGGAAAAATGAGCCATAATCCCCTGCAATCACTTTTGCGAAAATATCCTGATCCGGATTGCGGGTTTGGATGATGACTTTTCCCTTTTCGGCTCTTCGACCGGCTCGTCCAGCGACTTGGGTGATCTGCTGAAAGGCCCGCTCTCCTGCTCTGAAATCCGGGAAATTCAAGATTCGATCTCCATCCCAAATTCCCACCACCGTCACTCTTCCAAAGTCCAGGCCTTTGGTAATCATCTGTGTACCTACCAAAATATCGATCTGTCCCGATCCAAATTCATCCAAAATTCGCTGGTAGCCATATTTATTCCGGGTCGTATCCAAATCCATACGGCCTAATCGAGCTTCCGGAAAAAGTAAGGTCAGCGATTCCTCAATCCGCTCGGTTCCCATTCCCTTGGTAGAAAGTTGTGTGCTGCCACAAGCAGGACAGGAGGTAGGAACTTTCTCCTTATAGCCACAATAATGGCAGCGCAGCTCTTCGGTAAATTGATGGTAAGTCAGGCTTACGTCGCACTGTACACATTCCGCAGTCCAGCCGCAATCTTCGCATTGCACATAGGGAGAATATCCTCTTCGGTTCTGGAAAATCAGTACCTGCTCATTTTTGTCCAGTGCTTCCTGAATCTTCTCCCTCAAAAGTCTTGTGGAATTGAGTTTCAAAAGATTTTTCCTTCGATCAGCTCCTAAGTCTGCCAAAAAATAATCGGGGAGTTCAGCTTCACCAAAACGATACTTCAGTTCGACGTATCCATATTTCCCTTGCGAGGCATTGTAGAAAGACTCAAAGGAAGGAGTAGCCGAACCCAATAAGGTCTTAGCCTGATGAAAGTATGAAAGCATAATGGCCGCATCCCGAGCCTGAAATCGTGGAGCCGGATCAAATTGTTTATAACTAGCCTCATGCTCCTCATCCACGATGATCATCCCCAAGGAGTCAAAAGGTAGAAAGATGGAGGATCGGACACCCACCACAAAGGAAAAACGTCCGCTCAAAACCCCATTCCACACTTCGACCCGCTCATTGTCGGAATATTTGGAATGATAGACTCCCATTTTGGAACCAAAAACCTCCTTTAACCTGCTGACTATCTGTGTGGTTAAAGCAATTTCTGGAAGTAAAAGTAGAACTTGTGAACCGCTCTCAAGGACTTCCTGAATGAGTTGGATGTAGATTTCTGTTTTTCCGCTTCCGGTAATCCCATGCAGAAGTACCGTCTGTTTCTCTTCAAAATGACTCTTGATTTGACTTACAGCCTCCTGCTGAGAAGGAGATAATTGGGCTGGAACCCGCTCCGGTTCTACCTCTTGGAGGCGGTTGACGGTGACTTTGAAGCTTTCAAATATTCCATTTTTGATCAGGGTCTTAAGCGAACTTTCCGAATCTCCTTCTTCCAAGATCGTGGCCTTGTCCAGTCCCTTTTCATTGAGTTCAGGTTTTTGGAAAACCGGTACATCCCGCAGGTATTTCAAAAGGATGGATTCCTGCTTTTCCTTTCCGGAAAGCTGCTCAAAGATTACCTCCAAAGCCTTCTTGTCCTGAGCCAAATCCTCTCGAAGACGAATGCGGGTTTCGATTTTCGGTGTGTATTTTTCCTGAACTTTTTCAAAAATCAGAATAGCTTCTTTGGCCACCAAGCTTTTCAAAATCGGTGTGACCGTTTTGATTCCAAGGATTTTCTCGCAATCCTCATAAGTTAGCTCCTTTTGATTTTCGAGTGCATCGAGGATTTTCTCCTCCCGCTCATCAAGGGGATAGGCTGCGTTTTCCCGCTCAAAATCCGGATTGGATTGAATCTTTGATTCACTGGAAAGTCGAAGCCCCGAAGGGAGCGCGGCATGCATTACTTCCCCGATATGGCAGCAATAGTAATCGGCCATCCAAGCCCAAAATCGGATCTGAAGGGGATTGACAGAGGGGCGCTCATCCAGGACTTCCAAAATAGGCTTGGCCTCGTAGGCTTGAGGAGCTTTATTGTGAACCTTTCCGATGATTCCGGTTAGAATCTTTTTTCTTCCAAACTGGACGATTACCCGTGCACCGATTTGGATCTCTGAGGAGAGATTTCGGGGTATTTTGTAGGTAAACATCCTGGGAATGGGTACCGGCAAAATGATGTCCGCAAAGGAAAAACCCGATTCATTTTGGGTGATCTCATTTTCTCCAAAAAGGCTCAGCACTAGGTCAGTTCAAATAAGGGATTTGCGATAAAGCTTCATCTACACGGCTTACCGGTCTTCGGCAGGCATGATCGAAACAAACATAAATTAAGGCATTTCCGGTCGAATCCGGAGTTTTTCCTTTCAAAATCGGGGCAGTTTCTGTCGATTTTTCTGACCAAGCCAATGCAATATTGCTGGGCTGTTTTTCCAAAAGTTCCAATGCCAAGGATTCTGCACCCTTTCCTACGATTCCAATCTCTGCCGTCGGAACCACCGTTTCCAAGAGTAAACTTGCCCAATTACACAGGAAACCAGGCTCTTTGAGAATGAGCTCCTTCATCTTTCGAAGCATAGCCTCGGCAAACTCTCCATATTTTTTCTCATAAGTGAATAGTGCCAATCGATGGAGATTTCTGGCCATGATGGAATTGGAGGCAGGAATCACATTGTCAAAAAGTTCCTTTTTGTTGGCGATGAGTTTTTCGGCCTTGGGGTTATTGAAATAGAAAAAGCCCTCCTTTTCGTCATAGAAGTTTTCCAAGCTAAAGTTCGTCAAAGTTCTAGCAAAGTCCAGTAAATCACTTTTTCCGCTTACTTCGAAAGCCTTTAGCGCAGCTTCAATGACGGCTGCGTAATCTTCCAAGAATCCAGGAGTGTAGGCTTGTCCATTTTTATAGCTTCGAAATAATACACCATCCACCATCAGTTTTTCCTGAATGAATTTCAGATTGTTCAAAGCTAAATCCAGCATCCGCCTTTCACCAGTGGCGATATAAGCCTGAATCAAACCAGTGCTCATCAAGCCATTCCAACCGGCTAGAATCTTATCATCTTTTCCAGGGAAAATGCGCTGATTTCGATTTTCTAAAAGGGTAGTCTTAATTGCTTTCAATTTTTCGAGCAATTCCGCTTCGCTCATGTTGAATTCCTCCGATACTTCCCGATAGGAGGAGGTTTGAAAAAGGATGTTGACTCCGTCTTCCCAATTTCCGTGGATTTTCAAATTGTAAAGCTTTCGAAGCCAAGGCATCTCATCGCCCACAAGTTTTTCTAATTCGGAATAGCGCCAGGTATAGAATTTACCTTCCACTCCTTCGCTATCTGCATCTTGGGCTGCTTCGAAACCTCCTTCGCTAGTCAGCATCTCAGCCTCCAGCCAATCGACCGTTTCATTCACTTTTTCTAAGAAAAATGAATCTCCACTGACCTGATAGGCTTTGGCAAAAAGCTTTAAAAGTTGCCCATTGTCGTAAAGCATTTTTTCGAAGTGTGGCGCAAACCATTCCCCATCTACGGAGTATCGGGCAAATCCACCCCGAAGCTGATCGTAGATTCCACCCATTCCCATTTTTTTGAGGGTAAAGAAGACCGCTTCCTTTAGCTCATCCCTTTTGGAGGTGATGCTATAGTCCAAGGTGAAATCCCAAATCGCTGGCATGGGGAATTTGGGGATGCGGTTCATACCACCCCATTCCTTGTCAAACTGCGCGCTGAGTTTGGTGATCACTTCGCTTAAGTCATCTGCACTAAAATCCTCCTCTGATTCCTTGATTCCGTACTTTTCTATCTCAGAGCGGCTGAGGGAGCGCCCAAATCCTTCGGCACTTTCCGCCAACTGATCCTCGTGCTTTTTAAAAGCATCTGCGATATTGGCAAGCAAGCGTGTCCACTGCTCATTTTTGAAGTAGGTGCCTCCGTAGAAAGGTTTTTGGTTGGGCATCAGAAAAACATTCAAGGGCCATCCTCCCTGCAATCCCATGGCCTGCACGGCATCCATGTAGATATTATCCAAGTCGGGCCGCTCTTCCCGGTCTATTTTGATGCAGACAAAATGCTCATTCATCAGTTCGGCCGTCAGCTCATCTTCAAAACTCTCATGTTCCATCACATGACACCAATGGCAAGCGGAATAGCCGATGGAAACTAGAATAGGTTTGTTTTCCTTTTTGGCTTTTTCGAGTGCCTCCGGACCCCAAGGAAACCAATCGACGGGGTTGTTGGCGTGTTGGAGAAGGTAGGGAGACTGAGAAGATGCAAGACGATTCATTAATTGAAAGATTTGAAAATTGGAAGATTGAAAAATTAGGAGTTCAACTTTTCCAATTCAGTTGTGACAAGTTTCATTTCTTTTGAAAAGTCGAATTCCGTACCCATTTGTTCCAGTTTGGACCTTAGGTTTTGAAGAAATTTGAGATGGGAGTCACTTTCCGGGTTCAGGGGACGATGAGCCAATTCTCGTTGGATTTTTTGAATTTCAGAAATCTTGATTTGGGTTTCTTTTGGAAAATAGGTCTCTGAGAATCGCTTCCAAATGTAGTTTTCTGCTTCTGCCGTGGGATGAATTCTATCCTCCTTGTAAAATCGATAGTCCCGCAATTCATCCATCATAATTTCGTATGCGGGGAAATAGCTGACAGATTCTAGTTTTTTTTCCAGCTCATGGCAAAGCACACAAAGGATACTTTTACTCAATTGATTCTCCGGAATCCCGTTTTTGATATGACGAACCGGGCTGACCGTGAGAATGAATTTTAAGTTTGGATTGCTCCGAGAGATATTTCCAAGAGTAATTTCCAAGTCCAAGAGCATTTTTTGCATGGAGGAAAGTTTTTTCTCGAAAATCTTTTGCGGCTGCTTATGGCAATTGGCAACCGATCCAAAATTCTGGTGCTCGTAAATCCAGGCTGTTCCGAAAGTCAAAATCAAATGGGTGCCTGTAGAAAGATACTCATGGGTTTCTTGAATTTTTTTATTCCATTTTTGACGAAGTTCTTCGATACTCTTTCCGACTAAATCGGAATGGGCTTTATAGTGAAAATAGAGTCCATCTCTTTCTAAAACACCTGATTCATCCATGGAATCATTAAATAGTGCATGGTCAAGCAATCGGTTTAAAATTTTGGGATGGAATATGGTACCAAAAGGATTGGTTAAAACGTCAAATTTGCAGCTTTCCAGTTTGCTTCCTACCACTTGTGCAAAGCAGGATCCCATGCTGAGGACTTTAGAATGATGAGAAATCGGAGCGGATGCAGGAGGTATTTCGAATGAAGTAAACCAGTTCATACATCGAATTTACAGATTCTCCGGAGGTCCTTTTGAATATTATTCATTAGATTTTTAAAAAATAATTTGAAAGATGTGTGATTTTTTATGTGAAGTCCAGACTAATAGATCAAAAGCTAATTCATGAAGCGCGAGGACGAATTCATTCAACTCATTCAGGAAAATCAAGCATTGATCTATAAGATCGCGACGATTTATACGCGGGATCGGGAAGAGCAGCAGGACTTGTATCAAGAGGTGGTCTATCAGACTTGGAAATCTTTTGATCAATTCAAAAAAGCTGCGAAGCCTAGCACTTGGTTGTATCGAGTTGGGATGAATACGGCGATCACTCATCTCAATCGCTCCAAAAAACGGGTAGCTGCAGTACCCATGGAAGGGATGGAGTTTGACTTGATGGATGAGACTGATTCTCAAAAGGAAGAGCAAATCCGACAGCTTTATGCGGAAATCCGAAAGTTGGGATTGCTGGACCGAGGAATTGTTTTTCTCTTTCTGGAGGGAAAAAGTCATGAGGAAATATCCGAGATCGTCGGCATCACTTCCAGCAATGTGGGAACACGACTATCGCGAATCAAGGAAAAGCTAAGAAAAGGAGTACAAACCACTAAAGCCCACTAATCATGGAACTCGAGGAAATGAAATCAATCTGGGGTGAACTCAGTGGAAAAGTAGAAAATCAAGAAAAAATCAAAAAAGAAGAACTCATGAAAATGACTAAAAAGAAATATCATAACAGTCTGGGAACCATCTATTTTCCAGAAATATTGGGAGCAGTGATTTGCTTTGCTTATGCAGGATTCTTTGTCTTTCAGATCG
Source organism: Algoriphagus sp. NF (assembly GCF_028823735.1). Taxonomy (NCBI): domain Bacteria; kingdom Pseudomonadati; phylum Bacteroidota; class Cytophagia; order Cytophagales; family Cyclobacteriaceae; genus Algoriphagus; species Algoriphagus sp. NF. The sequence continues at coordinate 29,118 of NZ_JAPEIB010000035.1, read as the reverse complement.
ACAAGCTAGAGATATTTGCCAATCAACTATTCGCGATATTCAACACGATCTTGATGATCGTCTTACCGATTATCAGCTTGGTGATGCTCTATCGATTCAGCCGGCTCAAAATCAGTGATAAGAGTCCGATGGAACTGCTCGAAAAATTCAAAAAAGACAAGCAGTTTTACCGTGATTTCCAAATTGTGACAGTAGTGCTTTCCGGACTTTTTGCCATGACTGTTTTACCCCCACTTGCTGAGTTAATGGGCAAAGTGGATATGTTGTCCAATCCAAATTTCTGGATGATTTATGTGCCAATAGGGGTGATTTGTGTCTTCTTCTTTGGAAGATGGACCGTAAAAAAGTATTCCCGAGCACTGGAAAAAGCGCAGGAAGTAATCGAAGGGATAGAAGAGTGAAAAAGGGGCTAGTCCCCTTTTTTTATTACTTCCCAAAACCGATGCACTTGCAAGTCTCCAAAACCATAGATAGGAAGCCTTCTCTGAAATTCCTGAAAAGTCTTTTCAAAGCCCCAATCTGGATAAGCAGCTTGGATTTCTTTCAACGTTTCGATAGGAAGTCCTTCTGAGTCTTTTGATGGGATCATCGCTTTCCAAGCCTGAATCGCAGAAACTAAGAATGAAAACTTTTCAGGCAAAGATTCCGAAATTTCAAGCGCTTTGTCAGGTTCTTCTCTTTGGAAGTATGCCCAAAGCTTGCCGAAGGCTTCAAAATCTGATGAATCCAAAACGGTTGCTTGATTCAATTGATCAATCAACAGTTTGGAAGTCAGGTGTGCAAACGAGTAGGGGGAGGAATTACCGGGAAGCACCAGATGAGCTTCTTCAAGAGAATCAGGCAAAAGAGTTATGGCTTTCCAAAGATTGAGCTGACAGAAGAGATCTTCCTCAAACCAAAGATAAACCCTTGCTCCTCGGGGGATTTGAGTAATCCTTAGAATCTCAGCTTTAGAAAAGGAAATGTAGTCTTTTTCTCCATAGTGCTTTTCTAGAAACGCTTTTCGGATCTTCCAAAACTCCTCTTCCGTATGTGCATAAACTGGTCCATCGATCAGGCATTCCCTGAACATGATTTTCTCACCCGGTATTTCTTTTGGGAATTGCTCAGCTAAGGAGTCTCCATTCAGAATATGGAACGTCATTTTGTTGGGTATTTTGCCTTCATATAGTCATAAGACTTTTTGATCAGCTCCCGCAAAACTTGCTCATCTACATCGCTCAATTTGTTGATATACAGGCAAGAGGCACCAGTCTTGTGTTTGCCAAGTTTTGCAAAAAGCTCTTCGAAACTAGTTTCCATGCAGCCCAATAAGTACAAGGAAAGGGAAGTTTTGCGCGGAGAAAAGCCAACGATGAGGAAGTCACCTTCTCGACCGCTTTCATATTTGTAGTGGTATTGTCCGAAGCCTACGATAGAAGGTCCCCACATTACAGGCTTTTCTCCCGTGACTTCTTCCATGATTTGCTTGATTCGGAATGCATCTTCCCGTTTTTTGAGCGATTCTACCTGATTGAGAAAATCATCCACTGAGGCATCGGTAGGTTGGGTTTTGTTTTCTGCCATGGCTAGTCCATTAGGTGGTTTTGGAGAAAGTTAGCAGTTTCATTAGAAACCCGAATCATATTTTCCCATTTCATCCAATGGTGGGTATCCCCGGGGATTAGGATGAATTCGTAGGGCTTTTTCAATTCATCAAAGCGTCTGATCAAATTGGTGGTTTGGGATACGTTGACATTGCGATCATCATCGGAGTGGATGAAAAGAACCGGGCTGGTCCAAGTATCCAAATCAGCGATTGGAGAGGAGTTCCAAGCTATTTCTTTTGCTTTTTCATAGTCAGGAGCTATCTCATAGCCTTCAGGCAGATCGTATCTTCCATCCAAGTCATGTACTCCGTGGATATCCACACCCACCTTGAACAAGTCCGAATCCCGAGCCAGAGCCAAAGCCGTGAGATAGCCTCCGTAGCTTCCTCCATAGATTCCAATTTTATTCCCATTGACTTGAGGTAAATTAGCTAAGAATTCTCCTCCGGCCTTCACATCCTGGTATTCTACTGCCCCTTGATAGTAGCCGTAGGCAGGTCGGTGAAACTCATAGCCATACCCAATTCCCAAGCGGAAATTCACTGAAAGGACCACAAAACCCATTTCAGCCAGATACTGATTCAGCGCATAGGTATTGGTGTAATAATCCATATAACTCCAACCTAAAAGCATCTGTCGCTGAGGGCCTCCATGGACGAAAACTACTCCTGGCTTTTGAGAAGAACCGCCTTCTTTTTCAAAGAGCTGCCCATAGACAGTCGTCCCATCTGCAGCGGTGAATTTGACCTGTTTTGGAGTGATCAATTGCTTTTCAGGAAAATCAGCAGGGATTAGGTTGGATTGAAGTACTAGAGTTTCATCTTCTTTTTTAACTGTAACCAAATGAGGTCTTTGAGCGGTAGCAGAGAAGTATGCTAAATTTCCATTTGCTAAAGCGACCGGATAGGCTTCTATTCCTTCTCCGGTAGTTTCCCAGTTCAGTTGTTTACTCTTTAAATCTACCGAACCAATATGCCTGCGGTCCTTGTCTGCTTCAGTTGGGCCATAGTTTGCTGAAAAGACCACTCGATTGCCATCCGGACTTAGCTTGATTTGCTCCACCATGTAATCACCTGGGGTGAGCAGAGTTTCTTTTTTGCTTTGCAAATCCAAGGCATAGAGATGCTGCCAACCATCATGGTAGGACTCGAAAACCAGCTCATTTTCATTGGGATAAGAGAAAAAGAAAGAGCGATAAGACCCTCTCAAAGTTTCAGGAGCTTTCCAAAGCATTTTGGCTTCTCCGGTGGCTACATATGCATGCCAGATTTCCCAAGGAGCATGTCTTGGCTCCAAAAGCGGAAAAGCCGCACCTGTTCCACCAAGAGTTTTGATAAAGGCGAGTTTACTGCCATCGGGTGACCATTTCGGTTGGGAATAGCGGTGAAATGAAGGTGCGATAAACTGAATGGGATTCTCGGCATCCCGATAAATGCCTAGCAGCTGATGACCTCCTCGGTTGACCGTGAATGCTAGGCTTTTTCCGTCAGGAGAATATTCCATGGAGTTGACGGATCCTTTAATGTCAAATAATTGGGAGGGCTCCAAATCTTTTGCTAGATCGATGGTAAAGACTTTCCCACTTTTCAAAAAAGCCAAAGTAGAACCAGGGCCCACCACCAAATCATCGCCTTCACCGATGATACTTATTGCTTGAGTGGTTAGGTTGATTTTCCAGATTTCCACTTTCGGAAGCGTAGGAAGATTGTCCACATTCACAGTGGAGGAGTATAGGTATCCACCGTGATCTCCACCTCGTACGAATATCAACCAATTTCCATCCTGGGAGAAGCGCAAGCCGGTGATTTCCTGCCCATCATCCTTGTCAAATGAAGTGAGTTTCTCAGGATTGAAATCCGGGGCTTTGGCATAGTACACATTTCGCTTTCCCTGATCATACATAGCCCAGGCGAGTTGGCTGCCGGTTTGGTCCGCTGTGAGTTCGGAAGGGAAGGTGAATTTACCCACCTGCTCCATGGTGAAGGACTGGGCGAAAACGCTTTGAAATGAATAAAGTAAGAGGATAACAAGGAGTCGGGTTTTCATTTTATTCTTTAGATAGAAGTTTTTCAAGTTCATGTGCAAGTTCTTCCTTTTCCGGAAGATACAGTTGGTATTGACTTACAAAAAGCTGGTTACTGATATTATCTGTGGCATATTCTACCAGAATCTGATCTTTGTAAGCTCCAAGAACGATTCCAATCGGTGGATTGTCGCCTTCGACATTTTCTTCTTTTCTGAAATAATTGAGGTATAGGTTCATCTGACCAATATCCTGATGGTCTATTTCGCCTCGCTTTAGATCAATGAGAACAAAACACTTTAAGATTCTATGGTAAAAAACCAAATCCACATAAAAGTGTCTGTTGGCCAAACTGATGCGATATTGTTGTCCGATAAAGGCAAAACCTTTTCCCAGTTCCAATAGAAAGCCTTGGAGGTTTTGGATCAATTGAGTTTCTAGCTCACCTTCCGAGTAGGTAGGTTGGTTTTGAAGACCCAAAAACTCAAAGACATAGGGATCTTTGATTATGTCTTTTGGATGCTGTATTTCCGCTCCCTTTTGGGATAAGAGAAGAATATCTTCCTTTTCCTTGCTCAATGCCAATCTGTGAAAAAGCATACTCTTCATTTGTCGTTTCAGCTCCCGAACTGACCAGTTCTCCTTTTGGCATTGTTTAGTGTAGAAACTGATTTCTAATTCGTTATCGGATTTTAAAATTTCATAATAATGTCCCCATCCTAATTTGTGGGACAGTGTCCCACTATTTGGAAATGCGATGTAAAGTTTTCTCATATAGAACAAGTTTGACCTTCCGAACCCTTTTCCAAACTCCAAAGTCAAATCTCGGGAAAGCCGATCCAGAAGATTGGAACCATACTCCGACTTTGCTTCTCCTCCTTGTTCAAACTCTACGATGTGTCTGCCGATTTGCCAGTAGGTCTGAACCAAAATGGTGTTGACTGCTCGCCCAGCTTGCTCTCTTCCAGCTATAAGAAGCTGGCTGATCTCCTTCTTTAATGAGGTGTAGCCGTTGGTTTGAGGGGAGTTTTCCATAGATCAATATTTTTCGTGGATCATATAAAGCACTTTTTGCAACTCCGTTTTCAGTTGGCTGGAGGGAACCTGATAGTTATTCATTAGGCAGGAAAAGTGAAGAATCTTTCCGCTTTTGGTGATCAAATAGCCGCTCAGTGCATTGGACATGCTGAGCGTCCCCGTTTTGGCATAGATGTAAGGAGGTTGTCCTTCATCGGCAGGATACCAGTTTCGGATAGTTCCGGATTCTCCACCCGCAGGGAAGTAGGCTTTGATTTTTTCCAAAGGCACTTCTGCTCTGATTTTGCCTAAAAGGGCTATAATTGACCGTGGAGTAAACATATTTCGGGAAGAAAGCCCCGAGCCATCATACCACATGGGTTCGTCGGGAAGGTCATTCAATAAATTCTCCTTGGCATAATCAATTGCTTCCCGAGTGCTTAAGCGATTGTTGAGTTGGTCAGAAACCAAAAGCATCAGTTGCTCAGCCAGAAAGTTATCGCTGATTTTCATCATTTGCGCATAGATGCTATCGGCTGGAGCGGTTTGGAGTTTTTTAGGATCAAGCTTCAAGTAGTTTTCGCCGGAAATGAGGCTAACTTTTTTATCTAATTTTTCGCTCAAAAGCTGAGCGGCAAATTCTGCCGAGGTGACAAATGGGATATCCCGCTCAAAGTTTTTCTCAGATTCGGGTGTGAAATATTGGTATTCATTTTTGAACCGATCACGGCGAAAAGTAAGGTAGCTGGGAGGTCCTGAGGCTGGAATCAGTTTATCTTCAAAATAGGAGGGATAAGTATCAAAGCCAGATTGGGTAGAGTCCTTGGAGAATCGTACGACATTGCCATAAATCGGAAAAGCCGAGCGCTCGGTGGCATAGTAGGCGTTATACCAATCCCAGGACCAGCCTGGACCAAAAGCATCCACTTGGTCAAAGTTGTCAATTAGGAAAAGTTTCTTATCTGATTTTCGAAGAAAACCTATGACAGTGCTATCCTGCAAATCAGGATGGAGTAAACTCGGGTCTCCTGTTCCCCAAAAGATCAAGGAGTCTCCACGCTCCAAGTAATTGAGTCCATTTACCTTTTCATCACCCAATACAGTGTAGGAGGTGTAGAAGGTAAAGAGCTTGGTATTGGAGGCAGGAATAAAGTATTTATCCTCATTAATGGCGACTAGAGGTTTTTCCTTTGCCGGATCCGTGAGCATAAATCCCAAGTGTCCTTTTTTAAAAACATCCGACTTAGTCAGGGTTTTGTTGATTTTTTGGACCGTGCAGGAGCATAGTGCTATGAGAGCAATGAAATAGATCTTCTTCATGATGTAAAATAAAAAAAGTCTCCTGCTTTTGGGCAGGAGACTTAGGTTAATGGTCAAATACTTATTGATCCCACCAGATTCTATCCAGCAAGGTCACATTTGGAACGTTATTTCCATTGCGGCTAACCTCACTATCTGGGTAGGCTAGTCTTCGGATATAGTTTCCGTTTAATTCTGGATTCAGGTTTTCTGGAAGAGTCATATCCTTGTAGGCATAGTCGAATCGACGAGCGTCATTCCAGGTTTCGGGGTGCAAGAACATCGCAACCCATTTTTCCTTCATGATTTCATCCATTGTCAAAGCTCCTGCTCCCACGCTGACACTCTCATCAGCAAGGTAGGCTGCTTTGTCCTCTTCTGACACACCCAACATATCCATGTGGGCTTCGATTCCTGCCAGGTAAGCCGCATAGGCTCTTGCAGGGTCAGATGCCAAAGCTGCTTCTGCTTCAATGAATTTCAATTCAGCATAAGTAGCGATCAAAAGGGGAGAAGTGGTGGAAGTATAGAATTGGCCAGGGATCAAGGTAGATCTTGCACCTTGCTCAGGAGCATCTCCACGACCAGCTCCATTGACTGTACCGATGAATTCACCCTCGTCTGTAGTTCCGATCATCAAAGGAAGTCTAGGATCCACGGTAGGATAGCTGGTTCCATCCAGTGCCTGAACGAATTGCTCTGAAATCCATCCTCCAAGAAGCAAATTGGAATTGTTGATCGCAACCTGCGCCCATGGGTTAAATCGCTGCTCAAAGAAAGTAACAGCAGCATCATCATCATTCGACTGGAATCCTGCCGAAACAGCTGCTAAAACCTCATTGGCGTTGTAGGTAGAGGTTTCTTTGGTATGCAAAAGGAATCGGGCTTTCAGTGAGTTTCCAAATCTGATCCATTTGTCGATATCACCACCAAAGATAAAGTCGTCAGCACCAATTGAGATCGCCGTCTCACCTTGAAGATTGGCAATACCTTGATCTAAAAGAGAAAGAACCTGCTGGTACAATTGCTCATCGCTATCATAGGCTGGTGTTACTGTTTCGAAGTTGAAACTTTCAGAGAAAGGAACATCCCCAAAAATATCCACAGTCATTCCCAGATTCAAGGCCATCAAAATTTGACCTGCACCGAGGTAATGATTTGCTCCTGATTCCTCTGCCTTGCGAATGATTTCATTGACATCCGTCATCACATTGTATAGGCTAAACCAAGTACCGCTGAAGTTCACCGGATCCATCGTATCGGATGAGGTAGCTGGGTTTGGCGAGGCAAGGTATTGTACATAGTTGCTGGTAGCACTTCCGATTCGCTGCACATTGAGAGCAGTTTCGTAAGTACTATTGGTCATGAGACCAGAGATAGGGGCGTCTTCGGGATTATTTGGATTTTCATTGACATCCAAGAAGGACTCACAGGCTGAAGCTGTAAGTAAAATTCCGGCACCCAGTATGGTATATAATTTATTTTTGAATTTCATATCTGTCGTTTTTTAAAGTGTTACAGTCCCAAATTCAAAGTCACAAAGTAGCTCTGTACTCCTGGGAATCCCAGACCGGTAAATCCAACGGCATTTCCTCCAGCACCTGCTGAGAAAGATTCAGGATCAAATCCATCCCATGGGGTAGAAAGGATGATATTATTTGCTGCAAGCGAGATTCGAGCTGTTCTGAAAGGCGTTCTTTCCAAAACATTAGGCTGGAGATTATAAGCCAAAGTGATATTTCTTAGCTTGATGAAATCCGCGTCTTTCACGAAGTTTTCGGATACACCTCGATAGTGATTTCTCCAGTAACCTGCACCATAATTTACGCCGTCAGGACCTACGCCTTGACCCAACCAAACCTCTTGGGTGTTCTGAGAACCATCAGCCAAGACTCCAGGGAATACCACGAAGTCGTTTCTTCTCTCAGAATCTTCTTGTTTGCCAAAGGCAGAAAGGAAGTTTCCAAACTGATCATACTGCTGAAGTCCGGAACGGAAATCAATCAAGAATGAAAACTCGAAACCTTTGTAGCTGAAATCATTTCGAAGACCTCCAAAAAACTTAGGAACTGCATTACCTAAAACCAGTTGGTTTCCATTTCTAACTGGGAAGCCATTAGCTCCGATCAATTGTGGAAGGCCTCTGTCTAGCTCTGTAGCTCCCTCAGGTGCTCCAGGTCTTACATAGCTGCTACCAAAGATATTTCCATAGGCTTCTCCTTCTTCAAGAATCATGGTTACTGTGGATCCCGCATATCCAAATTGGGAACCTACGACAATTTGCTCGATTCCTTCTCTAATCGCCACGATTTCATTCGCATTGGTAGTTAGGTTAGCTGAAACATCCCATCTGAAATCGCCTCTTTCGATCGGTGTACCTCCGATGACAAATTCCCATCCACGGTTTTCGATTTCTCCCGCGTTTGTGATGTAAGAGGAGAATCCTGTAGCATCAGAAATCGGCACTGGAATAATCTGATCTTTGGAGTTTGTCTTATAGTAGGTTACATCCAAGTTTGCTTTGTTATTGAAAAAGGCAAACTGTGCACCGAACTCCAAGGACGTCGTCAACTCAGGACGGAGATTTGGATCACCGAATACAGAGTTTCTGGAGAAACCAACCTGTCCATTCAGTGGGAATACACTTGGAGACACAAAGAATGATCCTAGAATATGCGGATTGGTGTCTTTACCCACTTGCGCCCAAGATGCTCTTAGCTTTCCGAAGGTCACCCATGATGGCAAGTCAAAATTCTCGCTAAATACATACCCCAAGTTAACTGAAGGGTAAAAGAAGGAGTTATTATTCTTCGGTAGAGTGGAGGAGATGTCATTTCTTCCGGTCACGTTCAAGAATAGGAAGTTTTTGTAATCGACCATCAAGTCACCGTAGAAACCTACCAATCGACGAATGCTCTTTCCTTGAGAAGCGAAAATCTGCGTGGTATTATTTAGATTGAAGAAATCAGGGATTACGAAGTTGGAACCCGTTGCAGTCACTCGATCAAATTTCCGCTCGAAAATATCATTTCCTAATCTAAGCGTTGTATTCCAATCTGAATTCCACTGCTTTTGTAAAGTAATGTAGAAGTTGGAAGTAATATCCCGGCTATTGATTCGAGTCTCCTCGATGAATCCAGTAGAGCTTAAGGCTACCTCTCCGTCGATTCCTTTTGGACCTGGAGTGATTTCTGTTCTGGAGTCTGAGTAATTATCAACCCCCAAACGATAGGATAATGTCATCCACTCTGTTGGGCTATAGTTCAGATTGATGTTTCCGATCACTCGGTTCACATTATCTTCATAAGTCGCAAAACGGGCATCATAGATTGGATTGGTATTGCCATAAGTACGCATGGTGCCATCCTCATTGATGTAATCTCTCACATCGGTAGTCTCTGACCAATACATCATCCGCTCCAAGAAGCGATCGTGAGGTACTCGATTACCACCTGAGTTGATGTAATTCATGGAGCCGGAGAAATTAAACTTCTCGCTCACCTTGATGGTACCGGAAAGTTTGGCACTAGTTCGATCCCAGTTGGAGAAAGGAATGATACCGTTTTGATCAAGTCTACCGAATGAACCGTAGAAAGTTGCTTTTTCATTTCCTCCGGATACAGAAATGGAGTTATCAAACTGGATACCAGTATCAAAAGCTCTTTCCCAATTGTTTTGATAAAAGTAATCCGGGTCATTTTCTTCGGCAATATTAGCACCCCAAGAAGGCCAGAAACTAGAATCGTTTCTTTCACCGCTAAAGCCTTGACCATATTCATCCTGAAGTCGAGGCTTTTTTACCAGTCGGTCAAAACCTAAAGAGGAATTGAAATCTACTCGAATCTGACCTGCCTTACCTTTCTTAGTGGTAATGATGACTGCCCCATTTGCAGCTCGTACACCGTAAAGCGCTGTAGCGGCTGCACCTTTTAGTACAGACATGGACTCAATATCATTCGGGTTGATGTCAGCAATACGGTTTGACATACCACGAGGTGTACCTCCTGACTCTACCGTAGAGTTATCTACCGGCACACCATCCACTACGAATAGAGGTTGATTGTCTGCTGAAGGGTCCAATGAGTTAATTCCTCGGATGATGATTCGGGCAGATTGGCCAGGAGCACCACCGGAATTAGTGACTTGCACACCGGCTACTTGGCCTTGAAGGGCGTTAACCACATTTTGTTGTCTGGTCTTGGTGATTGCTTCTGAATCAATACTTTGAGCAGCATAGCCAAGTGCTTTTTTTTCTTGAGAAATACCGAAGGCCGTGACAATGACTTCATCAAGCTGAGATTCCTCTGTTTTCATGATGACATTGATCACACTGGTATTTCCGACAGATACTCGCTGAGTCTCAAATCCAATAAAGGAGAATACCAAAACCGCATCGGAATTGGGAACCGAGATGGAGTAGTTTCCATCGATGTCTGAAACGGTACCGTTGGTCGTACCGTCCACCACGACGCTGACCCCCGGTAGGGGTAGACCGTCTTCTTGTGTAGTAACTTTTCCTGTCACTGTCTGCTGGGCCATGGATAGTCCCACGGTCGAGCAACTCAGCAAGAAAAGCAACATGAACTTGTAGTAGTTTTTCATGTGCATGTAGTTTAGGGTTAGTGAAACATTAATTTGCTTTTTTATGCAATTTTTAAAATACAAAACAGGCAAATCACCAAATATAATTTCTAAAAAGCAGCAAATACTGCAATAAAACTGGCAGATTTCTTGTCTTTTATCCTGACTTAGGAAACCTATTTTGTAGAACAGATTTTAATTTACTAAACAAAATGGTTAAAATCCGAAGATTTGGCCTGAAATTTCTTTTAAAAGTGAGTTTTCTTTGATTTTCAGGTAAAAAATAGAGTTGCTGTTTTTTGCAGTAATTAAAATTTAGGCAAAAAAAATCGCCGTATTTAACGGCGATCTTTTTTTATGATTAATCAAGGAGGGTTTATTTGACGATTTTCTCGGTCACAGTGACAATTTCTTTCCCTTCCTCAACCTTAATTTCTTTTTTAACCTCGATTACTTTGGCATCTGCCATTTCACCATGAGAATCATGTGAAGATAGAAGCGGTGCAATTACCAGTCCCACCAAGCAGGTCAACTTGATCAAGATATTCATGGATGGACCTGATGTATCTTTGAAAGGATCTCCGACAGTATCGCCTGTTACGGCTGCTTTGTGCGCTTCTGATCCTTTGTAGGTCATTTCTCCGTCGATCATCACACCTGCTTCAAATGATTTCTTGGCGTTGTCCCAAGCACCACCGGCATTGTTTTGGAAGATAGCCCACATCACACCGGAAACTGTTACACCCGCCATATATCCACCGAGAACCTCAGCAGCCAATAAGGTGTCTCCAGTAAACAACTGTGTCAAAAAGGCAATCAAGATCGGAGATACGATTGTCAATAATCCTGGAAGCATCATTTCCTTCAAAGATGCCGTCGTTGAGATCTCCACACACTTGTCATACTCAGGTTCGGCTTTGCCTTCCATGATACCAGGAATCTCTTTGAATTGACGTCTTACTTCTTTCACCATCGCCATGGCAGCCTTCCCAACGGAACTCATGGCCAAGGCAGAGAATACTACTGGAATCATCGCTCCAACAAAAAGCGCTGCAAGAACAGGTGCTTTGAAAATGTTGATGCCATCGATACCTGTAAATGTTACATAAGCTGCAAATAGGGCAAGGGCAGTCAAGGCTGCAGAAGCAATTGCAAAACCTTTTCCAATAGCAGCAGTCGTGTTACCAACAGAATCCAAAATATCAGTACGCTCACGTACTTCTTTTGGCAACTCGCTCATTTCCGCAATACCACCTGCATTATCAGCAATAGGTCCGAACGCATCGATAGCCAACTGCATGGCTGTGGTAGCCATCATAGCAGATGCAGCAATGGCTACTCCATAGAAACCTGCAAAAGCATAGGCTCCCCAGATGGCAGCAGCGAAAAGCAATACTGGAGCAAAAGTGGACATCATACCTTGAGAAAGGCCTGCGATGATATTTGTTGCAGCTCCGGTAGATGAATTTTGAATGATGGTCATTACAGGCTTCTTACCCATACCAGTGTAATACTCAGTAAAGTAGCTAATCAAACCTCCCACAGCCAAACCGATCAATACGGCAGCAAAAACGTTGAACGAGGTTACAGTTTGCAAACCTTTACCGAAGAATGTCATTTGCATTTCTGCAGGTAGCATCCAATCAATGATGAAATAAGAAGCAATACCTGTTAAGATGATTGATCCCCAGTTTCCTCTGTTTAATGCAGCCTGCACCTGCGGCTCCTTGGCATTGTTGTCACTGATCTTGATGAACCAAGACCCTACGATCGAGAAAACAATCCCGATGCCAGCAATCAAAACTGGTAATAAAATTGGACCCATTCCGCCAAAGGCGTCATTCATAGCTGTGCCATTGTTGATATCATTGATCAGGTAGTTACCCAATACCATCGCTGCCAACATGGTGGCTACATAAGACCCGAAAAGGTCGGCCCCCATACCAGCAACATCTCCTACATTATCACCTACGTTATCTGCAATGGTAGCCGGATTACGAGGATCGTCTTCAGGAATTCCAGCTTCCACTTTACCTACAAGATCAGCGCCTACGTCAGCAGCTTTAGTGTAAATACCACCACCCACACGTGCAAAAAGGGCGATAGATTCAGCTCCTAGGGAGAAGCCGGCAAGCGTTTCGAGAACGATGGTCATTTCCATGTAGAATGACTGCTCACCGGTAATAAAAAATTGGACGAGAAGGGCAAGTAATAGTGAAAGACCGAATACGGCCAATCCAGCAACACCTAGACCCATGACAGTACCACCTCTAAAAGAAACTTGAAGAGCTTTTGGCAGACTTGTTCTTGCAGCTTGCGTGGTTCTTACGTTAGCGTCTGTGGCGATCCGCATCCCGATATTTCCCGCAATAGCTGAGAAAACGGCTCCTATAACAAATGCTACAACAATGAACCAGTGGGTGGTTTCAACCAACATTGAAACGACACCTAAAAGAGCTCCGGCAATGACCACGAAGACCGCCAACATTCTGTACTCGGCTGCTAAGAATGCCATAGCACCTTCTTTTATGTAGCCGGCAAGCTTCTTCATGTTTTCTTCGCCTTGATCTTGCTTGTTCACCCATGTTCTCAGATAAAACATGTATGCTAATCCGACCAACCCGAAGGCTGGTAAAATGTAGATTAAGTTTTCCATTTATTTTTTTTCTTTAGACTGCTTGGTTAAATAATTGGGCAAATATAGAACTTCTAGCTTTCCAGCCAACAGGTAAAAAATTTTCTATTTTGTGATTATTGTTATGTGTTTTTTGAAAAACAGGCAATGTTTCGATGCGAAAGCTTCATTTTTTTTAGAGATTGGAAAATAAAATTGAAAATCAAATAAAACGATCAACCTAATGACCGTCAAAGAATTCAAAAATTTAGAACAACCGCTGCCAAGTTTTTCACCAGAGCTACGCTCACTTTGGTGGGATTTCAGAGGAAATTGGGATATGGCCCATGCTGAAGTGGACCAACTGCCGGGTAAGTCAGCAGCTAAGGTCCATGCCTATCTCCACCGGAAGGAAGGAGATGATTGGAATGCAGAGTATTGGTATGGAAGGGCAGGTGTCAGTCGACCTTCAGTTTCGCTGGATGATGAGTGGGAGGAATTGCTTCTTGATTTTCTTCAAACATCCTAACTATTAGTAAGTTAAATAGTCATGAGTTTGATTTGGAGTGTTATTCTTATGGTAGTTTTGAGTAGTAATCCGTCTTTGAGCTTAGAAGATTTTAGATGGAAGAACAGGCTGCTAGTGATTTTTGGAGAAGAAGTAATTGATAAAAAACTTCTCGAGACTCAGTTAGATGAGATTCAAGAACGGAAACTAATCATCATGCGATTTCAAAATGAAGAATTGGTTTATTCGACAGATACATTGGATATAAAAGTTGAATCATTTTTGAAGTTAAAATCAAAAAATCCTCGGGCAGATTGGATGCTTATAGGTCTCGATGGCGGAGTAAAATCTTCAGGTAAATCTGGGGATTTGGATTTATTGAAAACTTTTAAACGGATAGATTCAATGCCGATGAGACAGAGTGAAATGAGAAAAGACGGGAAAAATTGACAAAAAAAGGTTGAAAAATACCCTTTTTAGGGGATGTTTTCGTGTTTTTTTGATTCGTATTTTGGGGCCGATTGAACGGAGTGAATTAAGTAGCCCCAAACTATAGCCGATTATGAAATTCTTTTATTTGTCAAATACCCCCAATGAAGACAATATGCTTGAGATTCATGAAAGGGAATGCAGCAACATTCCTGATTCTTTGGATCGAGATTATTTGGGCCCATTTAATAATGGAGCAGAGGCAATTCGGAAAGCGAAGATGATTAGTGAAAATGTCACTTTATGTGTTCACTGTTGTAAAGTTTCTACGAGTTCGGTTCTTCTGAAGAAAAAGAGTTAATGCTGGAGTTTAGAATCTTGGGAATTTTTCGAATTGAAAATGGATATTTTGGCTGAAAATTTTACATTTGCCTCGCGATTCAGGGAGCCGATTAGGTCTCGGAAATCATAAAATCGGGGTGTGGCGCAGTCCGGTTAGCGTACACGTCTGGGGGGCGTGTGGTCGCAGGTTCAAATCCTGTCACCCCGACAAAATAGGATTTTGAAAGAAATCAAAGCCTTGTAAATCACTGATTTTCAAGGCTTTTTTTTGCCAAAAAGTAGAGCCTTTTTTTGTTTTTTCACTTTTTGATTGATAAAAGCCCTTTTCTATCGAAAATCTGTCAAAAGAAGCTGCTCAACAACTGGAAAAGCTAGAATTATAACCTGGAGCACAGGCCTCTATGCTTTATAAGCTAACTAAGGAGACCAATAAAAGCTGGAGCTCAAAAACCATCTTTTCTATACCTCAATTGAATATCGGATATCGAGTCCTTGAGTACGAAAGGGGTAGAGCAAGCTGAATTTTTGATTAGGGTATAAGTGGGGTATATAGTTTTGGAAGCTTATATAGTAACTAAACCGGATTGCTGAAACCCAAGTTTGCTCTAATGCCTTGGCAAAGGATGATCTCATTGCCCTCAATTACGTCTGGGCTTCTGCCGGCTCGACTGGTTGATGCCATTTAGATGATTTTATTTTTGAATTCAGATTTTTGAGTTTGGCAGTTGGAATGGCGGCCAGCTCTTCTCAAGTTGATTTTTGACAACATTAAATCGTTAAATGAAAATCATGATCTTTTAATAAAAACTGCCATTTAAAAGCTTTAAGCGTTGTTTTATGTATTTGGTAAACGGTGATTATGAAAAATATTTTGTATATGAATAATTTTTCATTCAATTTATAATGAATAATAAATACATAAATATGTTTTTGAAATAAATAGAATTCAAAATACTAAAAAATAATTCATCAGATAAAATATTAAGTAAAAAAAATCATGGATTCAAGCAATTGAAAATCAATTAATTACAAATATTTTTTATAAAAAAATGTAAATAAGTATAAATACGTATAGGTTCGCTTATTTATATCATAGATATTTATAAATAATTCTTTTTATTAACATCTAACTACATTTTATTATGGATTCTTACCTATCAACCATCATGGGTTGGGGGCCTACATGGGCTCCAAGAGGTTGGTCGCTTTGTCAGGGACAATTAATCGCGATCTCACAATTTACAGCAGTTTTTTCACTCATAGGAACAATCTATGGAGGTGACGGAAGAACTACTTTTGCCTTACCAGATCTTAGAGGTAGGGCTCCCGTGGGTGCAGGTCAAAGCCCGGGAACTTCTTTTCATCAGCAGGGAGCCAAGCAAGGTTCGGAAACAGCCACGCTAACTCAACTTGAAATGCCAGTTCATAATCATAATTTTCAAGCTTCGGCCTTGCAAGTCACTATAGAGGGCAAAAATGTTGATGGTAATTCAAACGATCCTAATGGGAAATATTTTGCAAAAGCTGTAACTCCTGCCAATGGTCCTGTTCCTGCAGGTGTGGCTCAAGTGTACACAGATAATAATTCTGCCACCAATGTTCCAATTGCAGGAGGTTCCATTTCAGGGACTGGAACAACTGGAAATGCCGGAGGAAGTCAGCCATTTAGCATCGTTCAGCCTATTGGTGTGATTCAGTTTATTTTCTGCATGCAGGGTATTTTCCCTTCTAGAAGCTAATAAGAACAGGGTTAAATGGGTTTTAGATTCTTTCTAAAACCCATTTTTGAACAAAAAAGTACGATGACTTCACCTATCAAGATTGGGTTTCTACAACCATATTCCTCACTATATCCCTACTATGCTGAACACCTATTGACTGGTTTTTTTCTTGGGTTCGACAGAGATCCATTCCGACAAAATGACATCCAATTCATCCCATATTTCACGGAGTCAGGCTCAGGAACTAAGTGTGCAGAAGGTATAAAAAAACTGATTCATATCGATAAAGTGGATATGATTTCAGGGTTAATCAGTTATGCTGCATTGCCGGAAATCTTGCCTTTACTTGAGAGCTATAAGAAATTGGGGTTTTTCTTCGATATGGGAGAAAACATTCCGCATTTTGATTATTTGGGTGATCATGCGTTTTTTTCATCCAATCAACTATGGCAGTCTGAATTTGCTTTGGGTAAATGGGCTTCCAAACAATTTGGTTCACCTATCGGGATGATCATGCCCATGTATGAAGCGGGCTATCATTTACACTCTTCCTTCAATCAAGGTGTTTCGATGGGTTCAGGGGGAAATATTTTGCTTAAAGTGATCGATTCAACAAAAATGAATCCCCATCTAGTTCTTCCGGCTCCAGCCATAGCCGAAATGAAAACCGGGAACCCAAGTGTAGTGCATGCATTATTCAGTGGGCCTAGCGGACTCCAATTTTTAAATGACTGGCATCAAGCTGGGTTAAATAAAGAAATACCGCTGATAGTAAACGAAAATATGGTCTATGATGAGTGGCTGAGCGATGTGAGGCATTTAGGACTGGAATTGTTTACCGCTTCCACCTATGACCCAAGAAATGAGAGTAAAGAGAATAAGCGGTTTGTACAAAAGTTCCGAGCGATTGCCGGACAGGACACCAATATGTATGCACTTCTCGGCTATGAAGGAGGCTTAGTTTTCAAAGAATTATTTTCTTTTCTGCAGAAAAAAGACTTTGATAAAGTTAAATCATTATTAAAGACCGAGAAAGTAAGAGGCCCTAGGGGTGAACGGAATTTTTACCCAGAATCTGGTTTTTCAATTCCGGAAATAGATGTCCTAAAGGTCAAAACATCAAATACATCCATCGATAGATTGGTAGTAGAAAGTGGAAAAGGCTTGCTTTACAATGAAAGTATTTTCAAAGATATAAGAGAGGCAACTCCATCCGGATGGAAAAACCCCTATATGTGTATTTAGAATTTCTGTTTAGTTGACAGAAAATGAAAATAGAGCAATAAGTTAAAATATTAAACCGATCTACTTTTAGCAGCAGATTTTTAAAGGCTAAGGGTTGACCCAGACATTAGAAAAATAAAGACTATGATACTGAATCAAAAATTTTTGAGCTTGACCATCTTCTCCCTTTTCTTGTTTTTTAAAGTACAGGGACAAACGACCGTGACATTTGATGATCAGGGTTGGGTTGATAATCAGAACGTAGGTACAACAGTTACTGTAAATGGATTTACTTTTTCAGTCACTCTTGGTGGTTCACCAGCAACTAATGGTATTGTGGCCACCACATTCAATTCAAACTCAGGCCTTGGAATTGCAGCTAGCGGTCAGGATTTTACTGCAGGTGATATTCTCACAATCACTGCCTCGGGAGGCGGAAGCTTTGATTTTCAATCTTTTCATTTTGGCGAATTTTTTGCAAATCCATTAACTGTAAGGGGTTACAGAAATTCTGTGGAAGTTGCCTCCCAAGCCGTAAATATTAGTGGAAATGGCACAGCAACTCTAGGTTCAAGTTTTGATAATGTAGACGAAGTAAGGATTAATTCTGATAGCGGAAATGGGTTGGCATTAACACTTGATACATTTGTCTTTGGACCTGCTGTAGCTTCAAATACACCTCCCACTGCATCCTCATTTACTGCATCCAATGGTCCATTCGAAAACCTAGTCTATACATTTTCAACCTCAGATTTTGGATACAATGATGGTGATGGAGATCCTTTGAATAATTTGCTGATTGAATCATTACCTGGAGCGGGAACGCTTTTCGTCGATTCGAATGGTAATAATGTATTTGATGGAGGGGAAGTGTTAAGTGCCTCTAGTACGGTTTCAAAGGCTGATCTGGATGCCGGTAGACTAAAGTATGTTCAAAATGGTGCTGCGAACACTTCATTTCAATTTGAGGTAAATGATGGAACAGAAAATAGTACTGGTAATTACATCGCTACGTTAAATGTAACCCCTGTGCCTACTGTTACTCTTGCAGTAAGCCCAACATCAAGATCGGAATCATTAACGACCGCCAATGTGGTGACAGCCACTTTATCCAATGCTTATGGAGCAAATACTACAGTAAACTTGACCTTTTCTGGAACGGCCACAGGATCTAATGTAGACTATTCAGTATCAGGCACAAGTATTACGATACCATCTGGAAATACTTCCGGAACCATTACTATCACGAATGTGCCCGATATCCTTTATGAAGGAGATGAAACAGTAGTCATCGATATAGGAAGCGTCACGAATGGAGTGGAAAGTGGAACCCAACAGGTAACGTATACCATTATAGATGATGATCCGCTACCGACTGTTTCTTTGGAGGTGTTGGATATATATAATCCCATTACCGATGAGAGTGGTGGTCAAGCTTATGTTAGAGCCAATCTAGCTGCAGTTGCTGGGGTGACAGTCACGGTTCCTTTATCCTTTTCAGGAACTGCAATGGGAGGTGGAACTGATTATTCGGTGACAGGAACATCCATTACTATTTCACCTGGCGAAATTCGAGATAGTATCCGTATCACCTCACAATTTGATGGTATCGTAGAGGGGGATGAGACCATCATCATCAGTATGGGTACACCTACAAATGCAATAAAAGGGACTCCCGATCAGGTAACAGTAACTATCAAAGATGAGGATGTAGCTACTGAAATATCGATCAATGATCCTTCTGTCAATGAGGGTAATTCGGGGACAACAACGCTTACATTCACTGTCTCTTTAAGCGAGGCAGCACCAGTAGGTGGAGCAACAGTGGATTATGCCACGTCAGATGGAACAGCAGTGGCAGGATCCGACTATACAGCGGTAAGTGGAACGCTTAGTTTTGCAGTAGGGGAAACCAGTAAGACGATAGATGTCCCTGTTTCAGGTGATCAAACAGTGGAGGTAGATGAGACACTTACGCTTACTCTTTCTAACCCGACCGGTATCGGAATAGCAATAGCGGATGGTACCGGAACAGGTACCATTACGAATGATGATCAAGCCTCTGTCACAATCGCTAATGTATCTGGAAACGAGGATGATGGACCAATTACCGTCACAGTAACCTTAGATAATGCAGTAGACGGAGGTTTTGACGTGGATGTAAGTACCGCTGATGGCACTGCAACTGTAGCAGATAATGACTACCCAGCAGTAATTAATCAGACCTTGTCATTTGCTGGAACTGCCGGAGAGCAGGAAACATTTACTATCACACCAACAGCTGATGCTACCCCTGAGCCCAACGAGACGGTTATCATTTCGATGAGTAACCTTGTTCCGGCAGTCGTTTCGTCCAGTAATATTGATATCACAGATGGAGCAACCTTAACCATTTTGAGTGATGATGATATTTCAATTTCAATAAACGATCCTTCAGTTGCTGAAGGGGATGCTGGTTCTACTTCACTTACATTCACTATTTCATTAAGCGATCCGGCGCCGTCAGGAGGAGCGACAGTGGATTATGCCACCGCAGATGGAACTGCAGTTGCTGGATCGGACTATACGGCAGTTAGTGGAACACTTAGTTTTGCGGTAGGAGAAAGCAGTAAGACGATAGATGTTCCTGTTTCGGGTGATCAACTAGTGGAGCCAGATGAGACTTTTACGCTTACTCTTTCTAATCCGACAGGAACCCGAATAGTAATAGCGGATGGTACGGGAACTGGTACCATCACCAATGATGATTTTGCACCTTCAGGATACTCAGTTTCCTGGGATGATTTAATTATCAGTGCATCTGAGGCATCTAATACTTCCTTTACTATATCAAATGCTGAAATAGGAACCACTGCGGTTTATTCTATTTCCAGTTCAGGAGACGGTAATACTGCTACAGTCACTGGAAGTACATCTATTGTAAGTACTACTCAATCTGTGTCTGTTAATGTTTCTTCTTTAACTGACGGAGTGCTCACAGTTTCAATCGCTCTAACAGATGGTGGAGGAAACACGGGAGCTACCGCTACTGATAATTCGGCCACCTTGGATCAAACTCCGCCGGTTCCTGATTTAAGCGATTTACCAGACATCAATGTTCAATGCGTTTTGACAAATCTGACACCTCCAACTGCCACAGATAATCTGAGTGGAGCTGTGACAGGTACTAACAATGTATCCTTGCCGATTACTACTCAAGGTACCACAGTGGTGACCTGGACTTATGATGATGGGAATGGAAATACTTCTACCCAGAATCAAAATGTAATTATTGACGATACGACTCCGCCGGTTCCTGATGTATTGAGCTTGCCAAATATTACAGCCCAATGCCAGGTGACATCCTTAACACCTCCTACAGCTACTGATAATTGCGCAGGAACGGTCACAGTTACAAATAATGCGACTCTTCCAATTACAACTCAAGGTACCACGGTAATAACTTGGTCCTATAACGATGGCAATGGAAATATTACTTTCCAGAATCAGAATGTAATTATTGACGATACGACTCCACCAACTCCAGATGTAATAGGCTTGCCAACTATTACTGCGCAGTGTGAAGTGACTTCCTTAACTCCTCCTACCGGTACAGATAATTGCGGAGGTCCGCTTACAATTACGAGCAATGCAACCCTGCCGATTACCACCCAAGGCACCACTGTGATCACTTGGGCATATGACGATGGTAATGGAAATATTTCTTTCCAAAACCAAAATATTGTGATCGAGGATACTCAAGACCCGATCATCAGTGCAAAATCAGCAATCTCCTTAAATGTGGATGCCTTCGGCACAGTGGAGCTTTTGCCTAGCATGGTAGATGAAGGATCTACGGATAATTGTGGAATACAATCCCAGACCTTTAGTCAATCCGTTTTTGATAGAAATGATGAGGGTGTTAATTCAATCCAATATATTGTTGAAGATGCTGCAGGAAACACATCTGAAGTGACCATCAATGTGACAATTGTTGTGGTACCAAAAGTGTTGACAGTCACCGCTGATCCGGGACAATCCAAGCTTTTCGGAACAGCAGATCCTGTATTTACTTTCACTGCTACTGGATTTGAAGGAACAGATGATGAGACAATTTTTACTGGAGCACTTTCACGAGACGGAGGAGAAACAGTGGGTACTTATGCCATTAATCAGGGTACACTTGACGCTGGGCCGAATTATACCATCAATTTTGTTCCAGCTGATTTTGAAATCAAAAAAGGCATCCTTCAGATAACTGGATCATTTAGTGCCATTAATAAAGTCTATGATGGCACAAGGTCTGCATCATTTATCATAGCCAGTTTGAATTTGGTTGGTATTGATGCATCGGCGCCTAATGTCTTTATAAATGATATAACAACTGAATTTGTGGATAAAAACGTTGGCGTTGGAAAAGAGGTTAGAATTACTTCTGTCAACCTGGGAGGTGCAAATGCAGCATCTTATGAAATTGATTATTCCGGTTCGCCTACTTCCACAGCTACTATTTCTGCTGCGTCGCTTTCAGTCTCTGGCTTAACAGCAAACAATAAGGTTTATGATGGTACGACCCTAGCTTCTCTATCTGGAACTCCTTCTGTTACTGGAATTGGTTCTGATGACGTGTCAGTGATCGGTACATCTGTAGCCAATTTCACACAGTCCAATGTAGGTATGGCAATTCCAGTAACTGTTACGGGGCTTTCTTTGGATGGTGCGGATAAGGATAATTATGAAATTATACAACCTGCTGGTTTAGAAGCAGATATTACTCAAGCAACGCTCTCAATTACCGCAAATCCGAATCAAAGTAAGGTGTTTGGATCCCCTGATCCAGTGTTTAGTTATACTGCATCCGGGTTTATTGGCGCTGAAGACGAAACAATCCTAACTGGTGCCTTAACTCGATCCCCTGGAGAGGACATTGGAATCTATTCAATCCTACAAGGTGATCTAAGCGCAGGAGATAACTACACGATCGACTTCACCGGAGCGGATTTTACGATTGCTGAGAAGACTTTGACTATCACGGTTGATGCTGGTCAGAGTAAAATCTATGGTGAAGCTGATCCAATGTACACCTATCAGGCGAGTGGTTTTGAAAACGGAGACGATGAAAGTATCCTTACTGGAGCTTTGGCAAGAACTGCCGGAGAAAATGTCGGCACCTATCCCATCAATCTTGGTAGCTTGGATGCTGGATCTAACTACACGATCAACTATATCGGAGCGGACTTTACGATTACAGAGAAAACTTTGGATATCACGGTCGATGCCGGTCAGGATAAAATCTACGGTGAAGCTGATCCAGTCTTTACCTATCAGGCAAATGGTTTTGAAAATGCTGATGATGAAGGTATTCTGACAGGAGCTTTGGCAAGAATTGCCGGAGAGAATGTAGGTGTCTATGCCATCAATCTGGGAACCTTAAACGCAGGCGATAATTATACCATCAACTTCACGGGAGCGAACTTTGAAATTACTCCAAGAACGTTGAATGTTTCGGCCAATCCTGATCAGGCTAAGGAATTTGGACAAACGGATCCCGTTTTCCTATTTGCTGCATCCAATTTTGGTAATGGAGACAATCAATCCATATTCACTGGAGCGTTGAGTAGAGCTCCAGGTGAAAATGTGGGTTCTTATCCGATTACCATTGGGTCGCTTTCCGCAGGTTCAAATTACCTCATCAACTTTACTTCGGCCAATTTTGTAATAGCAGAGAAAGTATTAACAATAACTGCAAATGCTGGCCAAAGTAAGGTGTTTGGACAGGCAGATCCGGTATTCACCTTTACAGCTACTGGTTTTGCGGGGGGAGATGACGAAAATATCCTGACAGGATCACTCTCAAGGGTAGCCGGAGAGAATGTTGGAACTTACCCATTACAGTTGGGAAGCTTAAGCGCAGGATCTAACTATACCATCAACTTTATACCTTCCAACTTTGCAATCACAAGAGCTACAATTACTGGAATTACATTTACAGGCGGAAGTTTTGTCTTCGACGGATCAGCCAAGTCTTTGGCTATCACGGGGACACTTCCTACGGGTACTTCAGTGGCTTATACAAATAATGGTCGAACGGATGTGGGAACCCAAGAAGTCACTGCGACTATTACGGGATCTAATTACAATACTTTGGTTCTCACCGCTGATCTGACGATTACCCCAGCCGATATCACTGGAATCACCTTTGAAGATGGAAACTTTGTCTTTGATGGAACTGAGAAGAGTATTGAGATCAGTGGAACACTTCCAGCAGGTACCTCAGTCACTTATTCGGACAATACTCGAACGGATGTAGGAACCCAGGAAGTCACTGCGACTATTACGGGATCCAATTACAATACTTTGGTTTTGACCGCTGACCTGACGATTACCCCAGCGGATATTGCAGGAATTACCTTTGAAGATGGAAGCTTTGTCTTTGATGGAACTGAGAAAAGTATTGAGATCAGTGGAATACTTCCAGCAGGTACCTCAGTCACTTATTCGGACAATACTCGAACTGATGTAGGGACCCAAGAAGTCACTGCGACTATTACGGGGTCAAATTACAATACTTTGGTTCTCACCGCTGATCTGACGATTACCCCAGCCGATATCACTGGAATCACCTTTGAAGATGGAAACTTTGTCTTTGATGGAACTGAGAAGAGTATTGAGATCAGTGGAACACTTCCAGCAGGTACCTCAGTCACTTATTCGGACAATACTCGAACGGATGTAGGTACGCAAGAGGTAATGGCAACTATTAGGGGATCTAATTACAATACTTTGGTTCTCACCGCTGATCTGACGATTACCCCAGCCGATATCACAGGAATCACCTTTGAAGATGGAAGTTTTGTCTTCGATGGCGTGGAGAAAAGTATATTCATCTTAGGTACAACGCCAGAAGGAACTTCGGTTACGTATTCTAACAATATGAGAACCGATGCTGGAACTCAGGAAGCTACGGCCACCATCACAGGAAGCAACTTCAATGAGCTGGTACTAACAGCCGATCTGACGATCACTCCGGCAGAACTTATGGTAATCGCAGATGAGGGACAGAGTAAGCTCTTTGGCGAGTCTGATCCTGAATTGACCTTTACGGCAACTGGTTATGGTGAAGGAGATGATGAATCCATATTTACCGGATCCTTAAGTAGAGGAGAAGGGGAAGCGGTAGGATTTTACCCCATAACTCTAGGTAACTTAGATGCTGGACAGAACTACACGATCAACTTTACAGGGGCTGACTTTGAGATTATCACCAATGATAGCGATGGAGATGGAGTTCCGGACGAGGTTGAGCTCGAAGATGGAACTGACCCGAACGATCCGGATGACTTTAAAGACTCGGATGGAGACGGTGTTCCTGACAAAGTAGAAGAGGATGCAGGTACTGATCCAAATGATTCAAGTGACTACCCAGATATCGATGAGGATGGGGTTCCGGATTATGTAGAGGATAGAGATGGAACCGATCCAAATAACGGTTCTGATTTCCTAGACTCAGACGGAGACGGTGTTCCAGACTATGTACAGGACCGTTCGATTGTCGAATTTGTAAGCCAGTCAGTGACTGTGGCTTGGGGTACCGCTGCTGATGATGTTCCGCTGGCAGATGAAGTGGTTGGCATCACTGGTCTGGGAGAATTTATCAACCTACCAGTAAGCTGGAGCCTAACAGGCTTCAATCCTTTGATTGTGAGTACCAATAATTTCAGAGGAACTGTCACACTTCCAGAAGGATTATTTAATCCTTATGAATTGGATCCAGTGGTTTCGATTACCGTTGAGCCGAAGCCGGCCCCGCAGGATCTAAACTTGAGTGAAAATAGTTTCATAGCTATACCTGATGTATTCTTCCAGGAGATAGGCTTCTTTACGGTCATAGATCCTTCCGATGATGTTCACGAGATCAGCTTGATTGATGGAGCTCTTGACAATGCATATTTTGAGATCATAGATGGAATTCTTTTCTGGAGCAGTGCAGAGCAAGTATCGGGCAGGACACAGTTTAGAATTCGCGTGAGAGTGACCGACAGAGCTGGTAATATTTTGGATAAGGAATTCCAGATAGAGCGGCAACGTACTCCACTTGACCAGTTAGATATTCCCAACACATTTACTCCAAACAATGATGGGGTGAATGACACCTGGGGAGTGCCGGCCTTGCGATACTACGAGGGAGTTCAGATCCAGATCATTGAAGTAGGAAGCGGCAACAGAGTCTTCTACACCGAAGATCCCGATGTGCGCTGGGATGGTCGTGTAAATGGTAGGGACCCTGTAGTGACCTCCTATGTATGGGTGATTACGGTGGTAGAAACCGGAGAGGTGAGAAGGGGAATGCTAAACCTATTGAAACAGTAGAAATAAGGGGGGCAGAAAAGAAAAAGACCCTTTCTGTCCCCCATTTTTTAACAGTGTAAAACGAAGAAAACGATGAAGAAATTTTACTATATACTCGCCACTGGACTTTTGATGTTTGGAATGAATTTTCAAGCAAAGTCTCAGACCAGAAAATATGTTTCAAATTTTAGCCACTTCCAAAGCTATTTCAATCCTGGCCTGACCGGATATGAGGGAAGTGCGGTGAGGGGCTTTGTGCGAAACCAGTGGTCTGGTATCGAGGGAGCTCCGAGGAGCTATTTTGTGAGTGCGGAGCTGGATTTTGGGGAATTGTCAGGAGAGATGGATCCAGCCTTGATGGGTAAGAATGCATTATCTGTAAACATGCTTCAGGATACTTATGGCGCTTTTAGAGAGACCGAATTGATTGTATCTTATGCTTCTAGAGTAAGGTTGACAGAGAAGCATAACCTAAGACTGGGTGCAGGAGTGAGCTATCAAAATATCCGCCTTGACGGGAATGCCTTGACCTCGGAAGACTTGAATGACCCCACTTTGGGTCAATATTTAGGAGGCTTTTCGGATATGCAAGTGGTAGATTTCAATATTGGATTGGCTTTAACCCACTCCAAATACTATATCTCCTACGGCATGCATCGAGTAGGGGGTGGGGCGATCATCTCCGGGGATGAGTTTATTGACAGCTATCCGGCCTCCAGTATCATTCAGGGAGGTTATCGGGAAGCCTTGAGTCCCAATGTGGCCTTGATTTTCAATGCTTATTACCGAACTCAGAAGGATGTAAATGACAATTTTGAGCTAAATCTGAAGACCTTGCTAATGGATAGGTTTTGGCTGGGTGTGGGCACACGGGTGAACAATGCGACAAATCTACAGATGGGTATTTTGACCAAGCGGCTGCGGATCGGCTACTTGTTTGAGTTTCCGGTGGGGGGTGATTACAACCTGCCCGGTAACACCCACGAGTTCACGGCAATTTTCAATCTTTTCAGAGACAATACCCGAAGAACAGAGAATGAGGTGTTGATTTGGTAAAAAAAAGGAAATAATCGGCCAATTGATAAGATAATTGGCCCTTTAATGCTTTTGTCCAATATGGTTCTCTCAGGTCTTATTGACATTTTTTTGGGAGATAAATCACTTCCAATTTTTCCTAGAAAATCAAAAATCAAGCCTTCAATAATTGGTCTGAGATGTATTTTTTGAAATACGTGATTAATAAATTCCAATATCTTTGGAAGAGCTTCTCGTATTAGAAATAGGCTCAGTCAGGATTTTTTGAATGAAAACCTTTTCATGAAAATCAATTTAAAGACCTTCATCTAAATAGATTCTGGCCTGATTTCTAAAAAACTAAATTTTCACCCCCGCCAAAACCCACTCACTATGATTAAAATGATCAATTTTTTGATTGTACTTATGGTAATCTTTCAAGTTGCATCAGCACAGGAATCTGAAGAATTAAGGCCCAATACAAAACAGAGCTTGTATTCTGACATATTAAATGAGGCAAGAGGCTATTGGGTCAGTCTTCCGGACTCCTATTTTCAGGAGGGGAATTCTTACAAGGAGTATCCCTTATTGATTGTATTGGATGGTGATTCTCACTTTAACACTACCTCAACTATGGTTCGGTACATGAGCTCTGACCGATATAGAAGTTGGAAAGCTCCAGAAATGATTGTAGTGGGTATTCAAAATGTGGATAGAAGGAGGGATTACACACCCGAGAAAATCATTACTGTGAGAGAAAATAATTCAGGAGGTGGCGAGAAGTTTCTACAATTTTTGGAAAAAGAATTGATCCCCTATTTGGACCAAAACTATCGGACGACCCCTTATCGGATTTTATTTGGCCATTCCTTAAGTGGCCTTCTAGCCACTCATTCATATATGAAAGAAGAATCAGCCTTTCATGCCTTCATTGCTGTGGATCCGAGCTTTGGTACTTGGGATTCTGAGACGATGGACCGAAAGCTCGATAACTTGACACAGAAGCCATTTGATCGATATATCTACTTTGCTACCGCCAACTGGGGTAAGAGAAACTTTCGGAATAGGGATCGGCACATGAGGCTTTTTGAGGGATTGAAGAGTAAATCAACCGAGGAGTTTCATGCCAAATTGGAATACTTCGAAAATGAGAGTCATGCCTCTGTGCCTCTGATCGCATTTCACAATGGGATTTCTGCCATTTTTGAAGGCTATGATATTTCTTACCGAGATGTAGAAAGTCCAGATCATCTGGAAAATCACTTTTTTGCTATTTCCGAGCGATTATCTTGGGAGTTTTTACCTCCTGAAAGTTTGGTGAATCAACTGGGCTACTCCAAGTTACGAAGTGGAAATGCTGAGGAACAGGCCCAAGCAGTAGAATATTTCATCATGAACACGAAATATTACCCCGAGTCTCAAAATGCCTTTTCTAGTCTTGGAGAGGCTTATGAAGTGGTAGGAAATAGCTCGCTTGCAATTGAGAACTATATCAAATCCCTGATGCTTTTTCCTGAAAATGAGTATGTTAAAAATAAGCTTGCAAATCTGAGGCAGGGGAAATATTGAGTTGATTTTTTTACCTCCAAGCTGGCTAGATTGCCAGATCTTAACCTAGTCTCCCCATGATGATAAATACTTGATTTTCAATTTTTTTTGTTCAAGAGTGGGAATGAATAGTTTTTATGGATATCTGCTTTGTTACCAGTATTGACAAAAAGTCGGCTTATTGTCTGCTGAAAGGATCAGAATCCGAAAGCTTCGGTCTTCATTCTTCGTGCTTCCAACCAGTCAAGCAAAGAAAATTAGGTGACTGGATTAATTGCGGATAATCGGAATAGTTTTTTAATATTTTAGAATTCACGAAAAGTTACACAAAACTTAATGATTGAAAGACTGTAATGATCTCATGGTAAATTCGTAGTGGTTTTTCCTAAAGAAAGTTGGTTTACATTTTGAAAATGAATGGTTTCTATGATTATGGAAAAGAAATTATACCGAAATACTCAACAAAGAAACTGAATACCCGGAAATTTAGTCTTGAGGCTATTTTAGATAAATTCCTTGAATAGCGACG
This sequence comes from Algoriphagus sp. NF, assembly GCF_028823735.1. NCBI lineage: Bacteria > Pseudomonadati > Bacteroidota > Cytophagia > Cytophagales > Cyclobacteriaceae > Algoriphagus > Algoriphagus sp. NF. The sequence goes on along the minus strand of NZ_JAPEIB010000035.1, from coordinate 352 downwards.
CCATGGGACTTTTGCTGTTCTTCCAAATTCAGACCTGGACCAATTGAGATTTGAATTTTTTCAATTCTAGAAATATCAAACTTATCCTCATTGGAATGTTCAAAATAATAGGGAAGAAAGCTCGGATAGGGTCTTGGGAGAGTGACAGTACCCACCAATTCTAAATCCTGCAATGAAATTTCATATTGCTGTGTTTTTGAAGAAATTTCAATGGTTTTTCCATAAGAACTACCATTATCCATGGTTAGCGCAACCTGAACTTTCGAAGATTCTTCCAAGGCTCTGGCAATTAGAACTAGTGTATTTTTGTTGTTTAGGTCTGTCAACCTTCCTTCAATTTTTTCCAAAATTG
>NZ_JAPEIB010000034.1:0-41462 GCF_028823735.1 Algoriphagus sp. NF | reverse complement strand
CGGAAAGATATTAGCTCTGATTTTCCCAAATAATTCTCCATTGCAAACCTAAAGGCGGAAGGCAGGCTCGATTTCATATCGGCAGAAAGGCGGATAATCATAGAAAAAGTCAACTGATCATAAAACTCTCGACTCTGAAAACAGGTCATAAGCAGCTACCAGCAATTGCCTTTCAGGCGAGGTCCCATATCGTGAATAGGAATGTATCTGTGATCGCTCCTCTACATATATTGGCACATAGGTATTTTCGATTTCATCCCAAATTACTAGTAAATAGGCATACGGAATCGGCTTTTCCCGGCCGATTTCAAGCCATTGCTCGAAGAGGTCTTCAGAAAGTGATTGGGGATATTCGGGACTATCAAACATGAATTTTATTCTAAAAGCTGATTAAGAATATTTTATCAGGAAACTTTTTCAAAACCTAAAAGCCCCCTATAGGAGAGCTGTCATCTAGGTGAGGCAAATACAGCATCACATCTTTTTCCAGAGATTTTCCCAGCCTAAGCCCTTGAAATGAGGCCCTGTACTTGCTTCTGAATAGATAATTCCGGGATAATCTGTATTCCACTCCATAATTTTGATTTCTCCGGTATCAGTTACCGCAACATCCCAGGCGATCAATTGAAGGTGTGGAATTTTATCGTGTAGTTTTTCGCAGCATTCAACCATTTTCCTGTAGTATGGAACCGCACTGTCTGAAAAAGGAAGTCCACTTTCGGGATGTGAGGAATAGCTTTCCCAACCTGAAGTGATCCCCACTCCAATAAACTCACCATTCTCCAAATTAATAGGAACTCGAATGGAGTCTTTACTATCGATGACATCTACCCCTTTTTGCCCTACTCTCAGACCAGATAGTATATTCCGGGCAGGATTTGCATTGCGCTTAAGCGTCGTAATGCGAATGGTGGCAACAGCACTTGGACTCAATTCCTGCAAAAAGGAATGCTGGATAATGGGTGCTTGGATTACCGAATTTCCAAAGGTCTTAAAATCAAAAGCATCAAACTCTTTCGACGTTAATTTAATAACTCCCTGTCCCTGAAAAGAGAGATCTTGCTTGATAAAAATATAGGGATAATCTTTGAAGCAGGCTGCCTTAATTTCTTCTAAAGAGACCTGTTCTCCAGAAAGCAAAACCCAAGTTCCATTGACAAAATAGGCTAAGTCAGGAATTAAGTCTGTTTCTATGATGCGTTTGGATAAGGTTTTATAAAGCGAAATACTCCTGAGGTCACCATTCACCATCCGGGGAATGATCCTACCCATGTAATTATCAGGAATCCACCCTTCTAGAAATTCCCCGCGAAAAGAAGTGTAAACCTGAAGCCAGGGAGAAAAGGATTTCGATCCTAGAACATCTTGGGAGTACTCATCACATTGTCTCACCAGGTCATCGGAAAGTCCTTTACCCTGCTTAGCCAGTGAATCCAAGGCAAGTTTTGCTTTCTTATTAATTTTCTTGTCGAAAAGAGCATTCCATCTCTTTTGCCTTGACTTTCTATATTCTCTCTTTATGAGCTGTATGAGTTTCAAAATCAAATGCCTTTAGGTTGGATCTGAAGATTTCTTATTCTTTCTCAAACATAGAGAAAATCTAATTTATCACATCTCTAAATCTTTTGATTGGACTTATTACTCTCGATTGATTCATTTGAAGAAAACAACACTATCCAGATGACAACTATCAATACAAACCTTATTTCATCTATCGACACTCATCTTTAGTTTGGCTTGATTGTATGACATTTAATGACCAATTCCAGGGAAAATTTTTATTCAAAAACCCAGATTAGTAATTTTCAGCATGCAAGAAAACCGACGAAAATTTCACCTTCTCTACCTCCTACTTTTTATAGGTTTATTCTTTTCAAATGAGTTAAACGCCCAGCAAAAAACCGGTCTACTACGGGTGAGCAAGGTAGTTGACGGAGATACTTTTTGGCTAATCAATGCCCGGGGAGAGGAAGAGAAAATCAGGCTCATCGGAGTGGATAGCCCTGAGGCTAGGAATACAGGTCGGGTAAAAAAAGAATATTTCGGTGCCGAAAGCTCTGCCTTTGCCAAGCGGATGCTAGATGGAAAAAGGGTCCGACTGGAATATGACGCCCAACGCAAAGACCGCTATCAGCGCACTTTAGCCTATGTCTATCTGGAGGACGGCACTTTCTTCAATGCCCTACTCGTCCGGGAAGGCTATGCGACAGTAGCCACCTTCCCTCCCAATGTGAAATATGAGAAGCTATTTATCCGCCTACAACGGGAAGCTCGATCGAAAAGAAAGGGGCTTTGGAAGTGATAAAACCACCCCGTTTCGGAGGTGGTTTTCAATGAGACTCGAGACAGCAAATTTCGAACAGCTACACTATTGCAAGAATTGGAATTACCCCAAAATCTTCGCTGCCAGCCAGTCGCCCACTTGGGAGGTTTTGTAGGCAGTCCCTCCGTCAGCAATATCCTCGGTCACATAGCCTTCAGCCAAGGAAAGATTGACCACATCAGATATGGCATCTGCCTCAGCTTTCATATCAAAGGCATACTCAAACATCATCGCAGCAGACAAGACTGTAGCCAATGGATTAGCGATGTCTTTTCCGGCAGCCTGAGGATAGGAACCGTGAATCGGTTCAAACAATTTCACCTTGGATCCCAAAGAAGCCGATGGCATCAAGCCCATAGAACCGGAAATCACCGAAGCTTCGTCAGTCAAAATATCTCCAAATAAGTTTTCTGTAATCAAGACATCATAGGCTTTGGGCCACTGAATCAGGCGCATTGCCACCGCATCTACAAATTCATATTCCACTTTCACATCAGGATACTCAGCTGCCAATTCTTGCACGGTTTCCCTCCACAATCTGGAAGTGGCCATGACATTGGCTTTGTCCACACAGGTCAGCAATTTTCTCCGTTTTTGTGCAGCTTCAAAACCCATTCTGGCCAAGCGTACAATCTCTTCTTTGCTATATACATTGGTATCGAAAGCCTTGGTGCCCTGCTCATTGCGACCTCTAGGCTCACCGAAGTAAACCCCACCAGTCAATTCTCTGAAGAAAACAAAATCCACTCCGTCCACCCGCTCCAATTTCAATGGAGACTTATGAACCAAGGAAGGAAAAGTAAAGGTCGGTCGTACATTGGCAAAAAGCCCTAATTTCTGTCTCATTCGAAGCAAGCCTTGCTCTGGACGAACCTTTGCTTTTGGGTCATTGTCATATTTCGGATCGCCGATGGCTCCGAAAAGTACGGCATCTGATGCTGCGCAAATCTCATGTGTGGCATCTGGATATGGGTCTCCTGTCGCATCGATAGCGCAGGCGCCTACCAGACCTTCCTTGAAGGTGATTTGATGTCCAAATTTTTGGCCAACAGCCTTCACAACTTTGACAGCCTGAGCAATCACCTCAGGTCCGATGCCGTCACCCGGCAACAGCGCGATATTCATTTCCATAATAAGTGGATTCTTCTTTATTGGGTTGGTAATTCATGTTTTCGATGATGTTGAGCATTTTTTCAGTAGCCATCATCGCCGCTACGGTTTGGTCAGGGTCAAGTCCCTTGGTCTTAAATATTTTTCCATAATCCCAGGTGACTACCGTCTCCACAAAGGCGTCGGTCTTTCCTCCCGGAGGAATAGAAACATGGTAGTCGATCAATCTTGGAAGTTCACGACCAAGAGATTTATAGATTTTTTTGAGTGCCTTCATGAATGAGTCATACTGCCCATCTCCTGTGGCACTTTCATCATAAAACTTCCCGTGGACATTCATCCGAAGTTGCACCGTGGGCTTTAATCCCTTCGAATGAGTCATGTGATAGCCCTCGATACTGATGTGCTTGGAAATGGAGTTGTTTTGTAGGACATCCGAAATGATATAAGGCAAATCCTCCGTGGTCACTCGCTCCTTTTTGTCGCCGAGTTCAATAATTCGCTGAGTTACTTTGGTGAGTTCATCTTTCTCTAAAGAGATACCCAGCTCCTCCAGATTCTTCAGAATATTAGCCTTCCCGGAAGTTTTACCCAAGGCATATTTCCGTTGCCTGCCAAATCGCTCTGGCATCAAATCGTTAAAATAGAGGTTCTTTTTATTATCTCCGTCTGCGTGGATTCCCGCGGTTTGGGTGAAGACATTTTCACCCACGACAGGCTTATTTGCAGGAATATGCTGCCCAGAAAACTGCTCCACTAGTTTCGAGACACGGAAAATCTTCTGCTCCTGAATACCGATTTCTAATTCAGTAAAATCCTTGATAACAGCCACTACAGACTCCAAAGGTGCATTTCCTGCTCTTTCCCCTAATCCATTGACCGTCGTGTGAATTCCCGCTGCACCATGAAGAATCGCCTCCATGACATTGGCCACAGAAAGATCGTAATCGTTGTGTGCATGAAAGTCAAAATGAGCCTTGGGAAAGCGGGAAACGATCAGCTGAAAGTAATCTTTGACCTCTTCCGGAGAAAGCAATCCCAAGGTATCAGGAAGCATGATTCGCTTCACCGGCTGATGATCAAGAAAATCGATCAGATCTAAGGTGTATTCCTGGGAATTCCGCATCCCATTTGACCAGTCCTCGAGGTATACATTGACAGCAATCCCCTTCTCCTGGGCATAGTTAATACAATCTTCGATTTCTGAAAAATGCTGCTCAGGAGTCTTTTTCAGCTGATGAACCAAATGATTGAGTGATCCTTTCGTGAGTAAATTCAGCACTTTGGCGCCAGCCTCCTCGATCCAATCTACTGAAACCGGTGTATCTACAAAGCCCAAAACTTCCACCTGATGGAGATATCCTTTTTGACCAGCCCATTGAGTGATTTTTTGCACTCCTTCCAACTCACCTTCAGAAACTCTGGCAGAAGCGACTTCAATCCGATCTACTTTGAGTTCTTCCAACAGCAACTTGGCTATTTGGAGTTTTTCCGAAGGCAAAAAGGAAACCCCTGAGGTCTGTTCGCCATCCCTCAGCGTGGTATCCATGATCTCTATTCGTCGATTTGCCTTCATAGGTACAATTATCTTGAAGCTTCGAATGCTTCGATTTCGGAAGACATATTTAGCAAGTAATCGATATCATCAAAGCCATTCTGCATGTTGGCTTTCTTGTATTCATTGATGTCGAAGGACTCAGATTCTCCTGTGGAAAGCAACGTGATTTTTTGCTCAGGCAGGCTGACTTCGATCTCGGTCTTGGGATCTGCCTCAATCGCATTGAATAGTTTATCAGCAAATTCGGGCGAAATTGTAACCGGGAGGACTCCAATATTCAGACAGTTATTTTTGAAGATATCTGCGAAAAAGCTGGAAACCACACAGCGAAAGCCATAGTCATATAGTGCCCAAACGGCATGCTCCCGGCTGGAACCGGAGCCGAAGTTTTTACCAGCAACCAGAATTTTACCTGAATAGGTAGGATCATTGAGTACAAAATCCTTTTTGGGATTTCCCTCCACATCATATCGCCAGTCGCGGAAAAGATTGTCTCCAAACCCCTCTCGTTCAGTTGCTTTCAAAAAGCGAGCAGGGATGATTTGGTCGGTATCCACGTTTTCGGTCGGCAAGGGAACTGCCGTATCGCGGAGTATGGTGAATTTATCGTAAGCCATTTTTTGATAGTTCAAAGGTGATAAAGTTGGAAGGTGGAAAGGTTAGCTCAGGCTTTAGGTAAAACCTTAGCTCAATCCCGTATTTCGTTTTTCCAACCTCGTATTTTCAATTTGTAAATACTTCCCGGGGATCAGTAATTCGGCCAGTAACCGCTACAGCCGCTACGGTCAACGGAGAGGCTAGCATCGTTCGCGCACCTGGCCCTTGACGACCTTCGAAGTTTCGATTAGATGTAGAAACCGCATATTTTCCGGCAGGAATCTTATCATCGTTCATGGCTAGGCAGGCAGAGCATCCCGGCTGACGAAGTTCGAAACCAGCTTCTTCCAAGATTTTCACCAAACCTTCTTCATGAGCGAGCTTTTCCACTTCTCTGGAGCCCGGAACAATCCAAGCGGTGATATTATCCGCTTTTTTCTTGCCCTTGACGAATTGTGCTACTGCGCGGATATCTTCGATTCGTCCATTGGTACAGGATCCGACAAATACATAATCGACTTGCTTTCCTTTGACTGGTTCACCCGGCTGGAAGCCCATGTAATCCAGAGATTTGAGGTAGGACTTTTTATTGGAGCCTTCCATCCCATCTGTAGTCGGAATAGAGTCTTTGACCTTGATCCCCATTCCCGGATTGGTTCCGTAGGTGATCATCGGCTCAATATCTGCTGCATCAAAGGTCAGTTCCTTGTCAAAAACCGCTCCTTCATCCGTTTTGAGTGTTTTCCAATGAGCGACAGCCTTGTCCCAATCTTCTCCTTTAGGGGCGTATTGTTTCCCTTTCAGAAAAGCAAAAGTGGTCTCATCCGGAGCAATCAAACCTCCTCGAGCACCCATTTCGATGGACATGTTGCAAATGGTCATCCGGGCTTCCATGGATAGGTTTCGGATCGCCGAACCAGCATATTCCACAAAGTAACCGGTGGCCCCAGCTGCAGAGATTTTAGAAATGATATAGAGGATAATGTCTTTGGAGGTCACTCCTTTTCCAAGTTCTCCTTCTACAGAGATTCGCATTTTCTTGGGCTTGGACTGCATGATGCACTGGGTAGCAAGTACCATTTCCACTTCTGAAGTACCGATACCAAAGGCAATCGCCCCAAAGGCCCCATGCGTGGAAGTATGTGAGTCTCCACAAACGATAGTCATCCCGGGTTGAGTAACTCCCAGTTCCGGTCCGATTACATGGACAATTCCATGATGAGCAGATCCCAAATCATGAAGCTCAATGCCATATTTTGCACAATTCTGGCGAAGCTTCTCCACCTGCATGCGAGAAAGCTTATCCTTGATCGTCTGATCCTGATCTATTGTCGGGACATTATGATCGGGGGTGGCAATCGTCCGATGCGGATATTTTACCCCGATCCCTCTTTTTTCCAAATTCAAGAAAGCTACAGGGGAGGTCACTTCATGGATAAAATGCTTATCAATGAAGAATACATCTGGCCCGGCTGGCACCGATTTGACCACATGGGAATCCCAGATTTTATCAAATAATGTTGTCTTTTCCATAATTAGGCAGTCACGTATTCTTTGACTGGTATTTTGTTTAATGCATCCACAAACGCTTGAGCAGATGCCAATACAATGTCCTGGTTTGAAGCAAAGCCGTAGTAAGGCTTGTCGGATTTGATGACCCGCATGTGAACTTTTGCCACGTCATTGGAGCCATGGGTCATGGCTTGAATCAGGAATTCTTCCAAATCAACCTGTGGCTGAACTACCTTCTCGATAGCAGTCAATACAGCATCTACAGGACCAACTCCGCTTGCTGAAGCTTCATGGGATTCATTACCGATTTTCACTTTTACTTGAGCATTGATCTCACCATTGGAGGAATAAGTTACCTCTTCCAATTCGATGAAATTGGATTCATCCATATACTTTCCAACAAGCTCGAGTAAGTCCTTTCTTCCAATGTCACGTTTGGAATCTGCCAATAGCAAAAACTCTTCGTACACTTTGCGAAGCTCTTCTCCTTCCAGTTCTACTCCCAATGCATCTAGATGATGCTTCAAGGCAGCTCTTCCGGATCTGGCAGTCAAGACAATCGAAGACTCTTCCACCCCGACCTCTTTTGGATCGATGATTTCGTAGTTTTCACGGTGCTTCAAGACACCGTCCTGATGAATCCCTGAAGAGTGAGCAAAGGCATTTCTACCCACAATCGCCTTATTCGGCTGAACAGGCATATTCATCAGTTTGGATACCAATCGGCTGGTTTGGTAGATTTTCTGGGTCACGATATCCGTGTGAACAGGAATGGACTGATGACATTTGATAGCCATGACCACCTCTTCCATGGAAGTATTTCCAGCACGCTCGCCAATTCCGTTGATCGTCACTTCGACCTGCCGAGCACCATTTTGGACACCGGCCACAGTATTGGCCGTAGCCATTCCCAAATCATTGTGACAATGGGTGGCTATGATAGCCTTGTCGATATTGGGTACCCGATTTTTGAGATTTGCAATGAAACCCCCATACTGCTCTGGCAAACAATATCCAGTGGTATCCGGAATATTCACCACAGTGGCTCCGGCTTTGATGACCTCTTCTATGATTTTACAAAGAAAATCAGGCTCCGAACGCCCGGCATCTTCTGCGTAAAACTCCACATCCTCCACAAACTGCTTGGCAAATTTCACAGCTGCCACTCCACGGCGGATGATCTCCTCCGGAGTGGAGCGGAGCTTGTACTGAATATGATAGGGAGAAACCCCAATACCCGTGTGAATTCGGCCTTTTTTGGCATACTTGAGTGCCGCTGCAGCTACTTCGATATCCTTTTCTACAGCACGTGAGAGGGCACAAATGATCGGATTGGAAACAGCTTTCGAAATCTCCTGTACAGAATTGAAATCACCTGGGCTAGAGATGGGAAATCCTGCCTCAATTATATCAACTCCTAGTTCTTCTAGGGCCTTTGCCACGATAATTTTCTCCTGGGTATTCAGCTGACACCCTGGCACTTGCTCCCCGTCTCGCAGGGTTGTATCAAATATCCACAGCTTCTCACTCATGATCTTTGGGTTTAAATTTGGGGTTTAATTATTTTCTGGTCTCAACTGTCGGACGACCGCACCGGCCTGCCACATTTCAGACTCGCGCAATTCTTTCAATTCAGCCTCCAACTTTTCTCTATAATCTGACTTCGAATTAGAGTCGATGGATTTTTGAGCTTCTTTACCTGTTTTGACAGAATCATACAATGCCTCAAAAACAGGCTTGGTAGCATCCCGGAAAGGCTTCCACCAATCCAATGCACCTCGTTGAGCCGTGGTGGAGCAGTTGGCATACATCCAGTCCATTCCATTTTCTGCTACCAAAGGCATCAAAGACTGTGTCAACTCCTCTACTGTCTCATTGAAAGCTTCGGAAGGAGTATGACCATTTGCTCTCAAGACTTCATATTGGGCTGCGAAAATCCCTTGAATCGCTCCCATCAAAGTTCCTCTTTCACCCGTGAGGTCAGAAGTTACTTCACGGTAAAAATCTGTTTCGAAAAGGTAGCCTGATCCTACCCCAATACCTAAGGCTACGACACGATCCTTAGCCTTGCCAGTTGCATCTTGGAATATTGCATAGGAAGAGTTCAATCCACGACCTTCTACAAACATCCTTCTCAAAGACGTTCCGGATCCTTTTGGAGCAACCAAAATCACGTCTACATCTGCAGGAGGTATGATCCCTGTTTTATCCTTATAAGTCACACCAAATCCATGCGAGAAGTATAATGCCTTTCCAGGAGTCAGGTGTTTTTTAACTGTTGGCCAAAGGGCAATTTGTCCTGCATCTGACAGCAAAAACTGAATGATCGTACCTTTTTCACAGGCTTCTTCGATCTCAAAAAGCGTCTCACCAGGAACCCATCCGTCCGACACGGCTTTATCCCAAGTTTTGGAATTTTTACGCTGACCTACGATGACGTTGAATCCATTGTCTTTAAGGTTCAAAGCCTGTCCTGGGCCTTGGACACCATAGCCAATGACTGCGATCACCTCATCCTTGAGTACTTCTCTGGCTTTCTCCAGTGGGAATTCCTCGCGGGTCACCACATTTTCTTCAACATTGCCGAATTTTAATTTCATGATTCTAAAATTAGGTTTAATAGATTGATTTTTAATGTTTTATGATAAATACTGATCAATTGTTCGCATTCGTTTCGCGACAGCAACTCTACCCGATCTTGCAAATTCGAGGAGGCCATAGCCCTTCAGAATTTCCAGCAACTCCTGGGTTTGTTCTTTATGTCCAGCTACTTCCAGCACGACGAATTCCTGCTCTGCCGAAATGATTTTTGCATGATGCTGTCGAATGATTTTCTCTAAGCTTCCATCCAAGCGAGCAACAGGGATCTTGTAAAGTGCAATCTCCTGATAGACCACGCCGGAATCTTCATGATAAAATGCCTTGATGACATCGATGATTTTCTCGATTTGATTGACGAGATGAACTACCATTTCTTCGGAGGTAGTCACTTCAATCGTAATCCGATGAATCCCATCCACACTGCTTTCAGAAGCAGTCAAGGCATCGATATTGATCCCTCTTCGAGTGAAGATGATAGTGATCCGATTGAGAATTCCGATGAAATTCTCCGTAATGACGAAAATAGTATAGCGTTTCATAGGGGGATTCTTTTAAGAAAGTCGGACTTCTTCTACCGAGCATCCGGTAGCGATCATCGGGAATACATTATCTTCTTTCTCCACCACAACTTCCAAGAAATAGGGGCCGTCATGAATCAACATATCTTCAATAGATTCCGTGAGTGTATTTCTTTCGGTTACCTTTTGAGCTTTAATGCCGTAGGCTTCTGCCAGTTTGATGAAATCCGGATTGTCCAATTCAGTGAATGAGTAGCGCTTGTCAAAAAACATCTGCTGCCACTGCCGGACCATTCCTAGGTAATTATTATTGAGCAGGACAATTTTGACGGGTGCCTTGGTCTGCATGATAGCACCCAACTCCTGAATGGTCATCTGAATACCTCCATCACCAACCACACAGATTACCTGTCTGGAATAGTCATGAAGCTGTGCTCCTAAAGCCGCTGGAAGTGCAAAACCCATAGTCCCTAAACCTCCTGAAGTAATCTGGGTCCGTGTCTTCTTATAGTGAAAATAGCGCCAAGCAATCATTTGGTGCTGTCCCACATCGGTTACCAAAACAGCATCATCTGCCTTGTAGCGATTGATTTGACTGATTACCTCACCCATGGTAAGGCCCACTTTGGTCGGTGTGATATCATGCTGCATCACAGCTTCCTTTTCCATCTGCTCCAACTCACGAAACTTCCCCAGCCATTCCGGATGGGACCCTTGCTCTACTGCTTCGGTTAGCATGGAAAGACTTTCCTTACAATCTCCTAATACTCCTACTTCCACTTTGACGTTTTTATTAATCTCAGCGGCGTCCAATTCCAGATGAATGACTTTTGCCTGTTTGGCATAGCGCTTCAGGTCTCCGGTTACCCGATCGTCAAATCGCATCCCGACCGCAATGAGAACATCACATTGATTGGTCAGGAGGTTGGGAGCATAATTTCCGTGCATACCCAGCTTGCCCACGTAATTTGGATGATCCTCAGAAAGTGCCCCTGATCCCAAAAGGGTAGATGCAGCAGGAATACCTGTCTTATCCAAGAAAAACTTTAACTCTGTCTCAGCTTTTCCCAAAACCACGCCCTGTCCAAAAAGCAAATAGGGCCGCTTAGCCTGTTTGATCAATTCTGCAGCTTTCTGAATTGCATTTGGGTCTATTGGCTGATGAACTTTGTAAGACCTGAAGCCCAAGCAAGGAGTGTAATTCATCTGCCCGAAGTCTACTTGAGCATTTTTTGTAATATCAATCAATACCGGACCAGGACGTCCAGACCGAGCTATATAAAATCCTTTTGCAATCGCAGGTGCAATATCCTCCACTCTTCTCACCTGAATATTCCATTTCGTCCCCGGCATGGAAATACCGACCACATCTGTCTCCTGAAAGGCATCTGTACCCAAAAGATGTGCGGCAACTTGCCCAGTAATACAAACCAAGGGTGTGCTGTCGATCTGCGCATCAGCCAGCCCCGTGATCAAATTAGTCGCTCCGGGGCCTGAAGTAGCCAAGCAGACTCCTACTTTTCCAGAAACCCGGGCATAGCCTTGTGCTGCGTGAATAGCTCCCTGTTCATGACGAGTCAAGACGTGCTTGATCTGCTCATGATAATCGTACAGGGCATCGTATACAGGCATGATTGCGCCTCCAGGATACCCAAAGATAATTTCTGCTTGCTCTGCGATTAGGGACTGCACAACTATGTCTGCCCCACGAATCATGGATTCTTCCTTCATAGACTTTAGAATTTATCGGTTACGCAGCCTTCTGATGCAGTTGCCACGAGTTGATTATATTTTTTCAGGGTACCCTGCAAACCCTCAATTTTCTTGGGTGACCAGGATTTTTTGCGCTCCGCAAACTCCTCTTCACTGACTTGAACTGAAAGCTCAAAATTATTGGCATCGATTGTGATGACATCTCCGTCTTTCAAGAGTCCAATGGGACCTCCGCACCAAGCCTCAGGGGTAACGTGTCCCACTACAAAGCCATGCGTTCCGCCAGAAAATCTTCCGTCAGTAATTAGAGCTACATCTGAGCCCAAGCCTGCTCCAATAATCATGGAGGTTGGCTTAAGCATCTCTGGCATTCCAGGAGCTCCTTTTGGACCGACATTTCGAACTACCACTACATCTCCAGCCTGCACCTTGTGATCCCGTATGGCATTATTGGCCTCCAATTCAGAATCGAAAACTTTGGCTGGACCTGTGAATGAAACCCCTTCCTTTCCAGTGATCTTCGAAACTGCCCCTTCAGGAGCAAGATTTCCTTTAAGAATGCATAGATGACCTGTTTTCTTAATGGGCTGATCGATTGGCCGAATACAATTGACCAAGGATGGTATGATAGGGTCGATATTTTCCAGATTTTCGGCTAAAGTCTTCCCGGTGACGGTCATACAATCTCCATGGAGCATTCCTTGATCTAGCATGAATTTCATGAAAGCTGGAAGCCCACCTTGTTCATGCAAATCTTCCATCAGGAATTTTCCGGAAGGTTTGAAGTCACCTAACAATGGGGTGATATCATTTACAGCTTTAAAGTCTTCAAGTGTAAAGTCTACTCCAGCCGTACGCGCAATCGCCAGGATATGCATCACTGCATTGGTACTGCCTCCTAGCGCTACGATAACCCTTACAGCATTTTCAATGCTTTTTCGAGTGACGATATCTTTGGGCTTAATGTCTTTTTCAAGTAGGATTTTGATGTATTTGCTGACCTCTCTACACTCTCGGAGTTTCTCAGGGGAGTTGGCAGGATAAGAAGCAGAATAAGGAAGAGACATTCCCATAGCTTCTGCAGCGGATGACATGGTGTTGGCGGTATACATCCCTCCACAGGCACCTGCACCGGGGCAGGCATTTCGGATCACTCCATCATAGTCTTGTTCTGAGATGGTTCCTTGAATCTTTTTCCCAAATGCCTCAAATGCAGATACGATGTTCAGTTTCTCACCTTTATAATTGCCCGAGGCAATTGTCCCACCATAAACCATAATCGATGGGCGGTTGATGCGAAGCATTCCCATGATCGCCCCGGGCATATTTTTATCACATCCTGCTACTGCCACACAGGCATCAAAGGAGTGACCTAAAATGAATGACTCAATCGAATCTGCAATGATCTCTCTGGAAACCAAGGAATAACGCATTCCCAGCGTCCCCATGGAAGTACCATCCGAAATCCCAATGGTATTGAAAACCAAACCGGTCAAATCATGCTCTTGAGTAGTTGATTTGATCTCGGCAGCAAAGTCATTGAGGTGCATGTTGCAGGGATTGCTTTCATAGCCACAGCTTGCAATTCCTACAAAAGGCTGCATTAACTTCTTATCAGATAGACCAGTGGCATACAGCATTGCTTTGCCTGCCGGATGCTCGGGATTATCAGAGATTTCCCAACTATATTTTTTAAGGTTTTTCATAGGGATATAAAAAAAGTGCCTTCATGTAATGAGGCACTTACAGATTTTTTATTTTGATATAGTCTAGTGCCTCACCTTAGTATCCTAGGAGAATAATAATGCTAAGCAAAAAGACCACTCGATTCATAGATTTTTGGGTTGAGCTGCTGTGAATTCGAAATTTTGTCAAATTTAAGTTTCATGAAGGAGACTAACAATATTTAATTCGCTTAAAAATCTTTAACGCAGAATATAAATTATCGTATTATGAATTTTTATAAAATTTTATTCTTATATAAGAACTTTTTATGCTTATTATTCTATTTGAAATATATTTTTTTTCAAAAAACAGAATTTTATACTGAATTGACTTTTTTTTAATAAAAAGTGAAAAAGATTCCATTTTTATCAACCGAAGGGATCAATCACCTTATTTTTCCTAATCTTTCCAAGATTAACTTAAAAATATTCAAAGATCGAATTGTAAACTTTTCAGTCCAAAATCCACTTAATTTGCGGAAAGCTCTCGACATGATCACTTTCCCTAATGCAAAAATTAACCTCGGACTGCATATCCTAGGAAAAAGAAAGGATGGATACCACGAAATCGAAACTTGCATGGTTCCAATCCCACTTCTGGATGCCTTAGAAATCATCTTGGATAAAAAAGGCGGCTGGGAAAGCACCGGAATCCAAATCCCAGGTGAGGCCAAAGACAATTTGATTCTAAAGGCTGAGAAGCTTCTTCGAAAGGACTTTCAAGGACTCCCCAATCTCAAAATCCACCTTCATAAAAATATACCAATGGGTGCTGGTCTTGGAGGGGGTTCGGCTGACGGGGCTTTTGCTTTGAAATTGATGAATAATCTTTTTGACCTCCATCTCGATGACTACTTTCTAGAAGAATATGCCGCACAGCTTGGAAGCGATTGTCCTTTTTTTATCGAGAATACACCAAAAATCGCCCGTGGTCGGGGTGAAATCCTCAGTCCCGCAGAGGTATCTCTTACAGGAAGCTATCTAGTCTTAATCAATCCGGGAATCCACATCGGCACCAAAGAGGCTTACTCAGGAGTCAATCCTGCTACTCCCAAAGTGAAAATAGAGGAAGTATTAGCAGACCGAAGTAGATGGAAAGAAGAATTGGTCAATGATTTTGAACAAAGTATTTTTAGAAATCACCCTGAAATAGCTGCCATCAAAAGCCAACTGTATCAAGCTGGTGCCTACTACGCAGCTATGTCCGGTTCCGGTTCCAGTGTTTTTGGTCTTTTCGAAACAAAGCCAAGTGAAATTGATTTTCCAGAGCATTATTTTTGTTTTGAAAAAGAACTTTAAAAACGTATTTATTATTATATTTACAATAAACTTCAAATAAAATGGCTACGTTCACAAGTTCTCTCCCAGACGATCTCCTTGAAAAAATTTCTTCAGAAGCTTCAAAACTATCAATTCCAAAAAATAAGCTGATCGAAAAAGCCTTACGGGCATATTTGGATTATTTGAAGCGTATTGAATATGCTAAATCTTACAAAATGGCTTCTAAAGATCCAGATATTCTAGAAATGGCAGAAGAAGACATGGGGGAATACTTCAAGCAAATAGAAGAAGATGAGGCAAGGTGAAATCTGGTATGCAAGATTAGACCCTGTAATTGGATCAGAACAAGCCGGGTATCGACCTGTGGTCATTTTGAGTGGAAACCTTTTAAACACTCATCTCCAAGTCGTTTTGGCAGCGCCTTTAACAAGTAAAATCAAAGGATTCAAAGGGAACCCAATTTTACAACCCACTGAAAAAAATGGATTAAAAGTAGATTCAGAGATTATGATTTTTCATTTAAGGTCAATATCCAAACAAAGACTCGAGACAAAAATTGGAGAGGTTGAAAAAAAAGAAATCAAACTTGCTATTGAGACTTTAAATGATATCCTCCATTTCTAACCCAAAGTCCTGACAGCCTTCCTTCGCTTATTCCAGTAATTCAGCACAGGATAAATCAAAACCGAAACCAGAATAATCAAAGTACCAAGGTAAAACTCAGGGGTCATTTTTTCCTTTTCTCCAAAGATCAATACTGCCAAAATAATCCCATAGACGGGTTCCAAATTAATCGTCAAATTGATGGAGAATACGGTCAGTCGCTTCATCAAATCCACCGAAACGGAAAAGGCATAAACAGTACACACCCCTCCTAAAACCAGCAACCAAAACCAATCCATCCCCTGCCAAGTCCATTGAATACCTGCTCCATCAGTCAGCCAAATCGAATAAAAAGGCATGAATAATAAAATTGCCAAACAGGCTCCCGTCATCTCATAAAAGGTGATTTGATAGGGATCGTGTCGCTTGGTCAGTCGGCCATTAATCACAGAAAAGCAAGCCGCCAAAAAGGCCGAAGCCAAAGCCATGGATAGCCCAAGCCAATAGCCTGTTTCAAATTTGAAAATAACTAAGAGGCCTGATATCACTAGTAAACCCAAAGCTACCTCGTACCATTTGATTTTCGCTTTATTAAAGAACGGCTCAACAAACGCCGTCCAAAGCGAGGTCGTAGCCATTCCAGCTAAGCAAACGGAAACTGTGGAAACTCTTGCTGACCAAAAAAACAGAATCCAATGCAAGGCGATCAATACCCCGGTACCCAATACCTTCCACATTTGATGAGGGGGAATCCAAATATTTTTCTTTTTCCAGGCAAAAAGCAGAGCAACGCCAATTGAGGCGATGAGCGTTCGGTAAAAAACGAGTTCAAGAGCCGGTAGAGAAATTAAAATTCCCAGAATAGCTGTAAAACCCCATATCAAGACAATGAGGTGGAGTAAAAGATAATCTTTCAGGGAAGCCTGCATTTATCGCGGGACGGTTTTATAAAGCACTAGACCTACCGAAGCAAAAATGATATTGGGAAGCCAAACCGCAAAAATAGGGTACTCCGAACCATTTTCGGCAAAGGTTCTAGATAGAATAAACAAGAGAATGTAGATAAATGCCATCAAGAAACCCATAGCAATCTGAAAGCCTGAACCACCCCGAGTCTTCCGAGCCGACATAATTACTCCAATGAAAGTCAAAATCAAGGCAGCAAAGGGAGACATAAACCGGACATAGCGCTCGATTTTGTAATAAGCAACATTATCAGCTCCCCGATCCTCCAAAATTCGGATCTGTCGGCTGAGTTGGGGCAACTTGAGCGTCTCGTGATGATTCTCCGGTACGCCAAAGTCTTCTGGAACGATCGAAAGCACTGTATCCAATTCGGTACCTACCGACCACTTCTCCCCCTCCTCCTTCAATTCTCGGAGCCTCCAATTTTTCAAAGTCCAAGCATTCTTTGCGGTATCCCATTCTATCCGGTCAGATGAAAGCTTGGCTAGCATCTCCCCATCTTGGATGGTCTCAAGTGTAAAATTATAGCCGGTATTATTGGTTTTATAGAATCGACTGAGATAAGCATAGCTATCCTCCCCTACTTTGATGTGAATATTTTGCTCACTTTGAGCGGCACCCTTTTCAAGATAGACCAAGCGAAAAACGGTCAGATTCTCAGTGGCCGTGGGGAGCACCCAGCCATTCAGAAGAAAACTGGCTCCGCCAATCAGCGCTGCAGAAAATAGAAAAGGAAATAGTAACCTGACAAAACTAACTCCACTCCCTAAAATGGCGATAATTTCTGTACGCCCAGCCATTTTGGAGGTAATGAAAATCACCGAAATAAAGACCGTAATGGGTGTCAGGAGATTATTCAAATAGAGCCCATAGTTTCCCATGTATCTGAGTATCTCCCCGGTTGGCACTTGATTTTGGATGTATTTGTCATTTTTTTCCGTAAAATCCAGTACCAAAACCACCAAAATCAACATCAAGACCACAAAGAAATAGGTCTTCAAAAAATCTTTGATGATGAGTCGATCGATCAGTTTCATGTCAGAGGCGAGTGCTTACTTTTTTGACCATCTGGGTTTTCCAGCTAGCAAAATCACCGGCTAAAATATGATTTCTTGCCTCTTTTACTAACCACAGATAGAAGGCCAAGTTATGTACGCTGGCGATTTGTGCAGCCAAAATTTCCTTAGAAATTGTTAAATGGCGCAAATAAGCCTTGGAATAAAAAGTACTCGCATAATTTCCTATGGCAGGATCGATAGGAGTGAAATCATCTTTCCACTTTTCATTTCGAATATTGATGATCCCTTCTGAGGTAAAAAGCATCCCGTTTCGGGCATTTCGGGTGGGCATGACGCAGTCGAACATATCAACCCCAAGTGCGATGCATTCCAGAATATTCGCCGGAGTTCCCACCCCCATCAGGTAGCGGGGTTTATCCCTCGGCAAAAGGTCTGTGACGATCTCGGTCATTTCGTACATCATTTCAACAGGTTCTCCTACAGAAAGACCACCTATTGCATTTCCTTCACGACCTTGCTCGGCGATAAATTCTGCACTTTGCTTTCGCAAATCCTTGTAAACAGATCCCTGTACGATTGGAAAAAGCGTTTGGCTGTAGCCATATTTCCCCTCTGTAGAATCAAATCTTTCCGTGCATCGCTTCAGCCATCGATGAGTCATTTCCATGGACTTGCGAGCATAGCCATACTCGCAAGGATAGGGCGTGCATTCATCAAAAGCCATGATGATATCCGCTCCGATAGTCCGCTGAATATCCATCACATTTTCTGGTGTGAAATTGTGCTTTGATCCATCAATATGAGACTTGAAGGTCACGCCTTCTTCCTTAATCTTTCGTGTCCCGGCAAGCGAAAAAACCTGATACCCTCCAGAGTCTGTCAAAATCGGCCGATCCCAACCATTGAATTGGTGAAGTCCGCCGGCCTTTTCCAAAATATCCAATCCCGGACGCAGATAAAGATGATAGGTGTTTCCTAGAATAATCTGAGCTTGAATATCCTCTTTGAGTTCCCGCTGATGGACTGCCTTGACAGTACCAGCAGTTCCAACTGGCATAAAAATGGGTGTCTCGATCTTTCCATGGTCTGTTTCCACCAGTCCTGCCCTGGCTTTGGATTGAGGATCTTCCTGTGCTAAAGTGAACTTCATCGAAGGATTATTTTGATTCGTCGGCCAAAAAAGAGCCGAGACAAAATTATCTCTTTATTCCTAAACGAATGCTGAAATTGATTTTATATTTGCCGAGCACAACTAAACTATGGCCCTTCTTTTACTCTGGATTCTATTTGGACTTGGCATTTTTATTCAGCTGATTTATTTGTTACCCATATTTGGGAAGGTCGCTTTCTTCAAGTCAAAACCAGAAAGTAATTCTGAAAATACCGAAGGTGTTACCGTTGTGATCGCCGCTCATAATGAGTTCAAAAACCTAAAACGGCTCATCCCCATACTATTTGAGCAGGATTATCCAAACTATGATGTATTGGTGATCAATGATCGAAGTAGGGATAGAACAGGGCGTCTTTTGGAAGACCTGATGAGTCAGTATCCCAAACTCCGTACGGTGACAGTAAAGTATACTCCCGATCATGTCACCTCTAAAAAATATGCGCTTACTCTCGGTATCAAAGTGGCCAAAAACGACGTCATCCTATTGACTGACGCAGATTGCATACCTGCCTCTGATCAGTGGATTCGTAAAATGACCCAGCCCGTTAGAAATCAAAATATGACCTTTTCGATTGGGTATGCCGGCTATGAGCAGCAAAAGGGATTCCTAAACCGATGGATACAATTCGAAACGCTCAAAACTGCGCTTTTGTATCTATCCTTTGCCAAGTGGAAAAGCCCCTTTATGGGAGTAGGGAGAAATCTTTGCTACCGGCGTAGTTTTTTCATGGAAATCAAAGCTTTCAAGGACCTTTGGCATCTCGAAGGCGGTGACGATGACCTGTTGATCAACCGTTATGCCACCGGAAAAAACACCCGTGCGGTTTTAGATGCTGATGCAAGGACTATTTCTATTCCCAAAGAGAACTGGAAGGATTACTTTTCTCAGAAAAAAAGACATTTAAATATCGGAAAGCACTATTTGACGCAAGACAAGCTAAAAATCGGTTGGTATGCCTTTTCCCACCTTTTATTCTGGGTTGGGGCCATAGGTTTATTTATTTATTTGGCTTTGGAGCAGAAATGGGAACAAATTGCGATCGTTTTCGGTATATTTCTCATGAGGCTTCTGTTACTCGCTTGGGTATTCTCCAAGGCCAACAGAAATCTCAATGGTCAAAAAAATCCATCAAACACCTTAATCAATGACTTTTTGTATTTAGGTTATTTTTGGATTTTGGGACCAATATCCCATCAGTCAAAGGACATCAAATGGAACTAAACCAACGTGGATTTTCTAAGAAAGCGCTCGAAGACTTCGATCTAATCGATCAAGCCGTAGAGGAAAAGGATCAGCAAGCTTATGCAGCTTTGATGAAGCGGTACAAGAAGGCTGTTTACTTCATGATCCTCAAGATGATCCGAGATGCCGATGATGCTGAAGATTTGACCATGGAGGCATTTGCCAAAGCCTTCAAAAACCTACATCGATTTAAGAAAGACTACACTTTTTCCACCTGGCTTTTCAGGATTGCCACCAATAATGCCATCGATTTTATCCGTAAGAAAAAGCTCAAAACCATGAGCCTCAATACCACCATGTCCGATGACAGCGGCAACTCTGTGACGATCGATGTGGAAGATGATGACAACAATCCTCAAGACGAATTCATCAAGTCTCAGCGGATCGAAATGGTCAGGATTTTTGTCGATAAGCTTCCAGCTAAATACCGCAAATTGGTACAACTTCGGTACTTTGATGAGCTTTCCTATGAAGAGATCGCCCAAGAACTCGAAAAGCCACTCGGAACGGTCAAGGCACAATTGCACCGCTCCCGGGAATTACTATATGAAATCGCCTCTGGCAAGCAAAAACACATCTAATGAACTCCGGCACCCAGCTGATTCTTTCCTACTTTCCTAATCTGACCGAAAAGCAAATCGAACAATTCGATCGCTTACAGGAGCTATATGAAGATTGGAATTCCAAAATCAATGTAATCAGCCGAAAGGATATGGATCAGTTCTATATTCATCATGTCCTACACTCATTGGGGATTGCTAAAGTGATGGGATTTCAGCCAGGCACCAAAGTTCTGGACATCGGTACGGGAGGAGGATTTCCGGGAATCCCATTAGCCATTCTTTTTCCAGAAACTCACTTTCACCTAGTAGATTCGATTGGAAAAAAAATTACGGTTGTGAAAGAGGTAGCCAAAGCCCTTAAGCTTAGCAATGTAGAAGCCCAACAAGCCCGGGCGGAGACATTAGTACGGAAATATGATTTTGTGATCAGCAGAGCCGTGACCCGCATGATCAATTTTTATCCCTGGGTCAAAGGAAAAATCAAACGCGAGGATTTTAATGAATTTCCCAATGGTATCCTTTACCTCAAAGGAGGCGATGTGGATGAGGAAATGGAGGAAACAGGCAAATCCTATGTGACCTACCACTTAAGTGACTATTTCAAGGAAGATTTTTTTGAGACCAAAAAGGTGGTCTATATGCCTTGGGAGGATAAAAGGTAGGTTTATGTATTGTTGAAAGTTTATAAAACAGACCCAGCTTTTGCTTCTTAAGTACACATGAATTTTCTCAAATTCCGATTAGAAAGTAAGTTTTGATTCCCTGTCTATTTATTACAATATTTCCCTGACAATTCCCGCCGCATCACTTTTTTGCATCCTTCAAATGACCTAATTTGAAGCCTCAATTCTCTGTGCTGTATGTATATTATTTTCGATACCGAAACCACCGGTTTACCCCGCGATTACAATGCTCCCATGTCCGATTTGGACAACTGGCCCCGCCTGGTCCAGTTGGCTTGGCAACTGCATGATGCTAAGGGTAAACTGATATCCAATCACAATTACATTGTCAAGCCAGAGGGCTTTACTATACCTTATAATGCTGAGAAAGTTCACGGGATTTCGACCAAGCGAGCTCTCGCTGAAGGACATGACCTGAAAGAGGTTTTGGCGATTTTTGAGAAGGATGTAGCTGAGGCCAAGCATCTGGTCGGTCATAATATCGAATTTGATATTAACGTGGTCGGGTCTGAATTTATCCGAGCAGAATTGGGAATGCCACTAACGGCCAATCCACTCGATACCAAAGATATTTCTACCGAATTCTGTGCGATTCCTGGAGGTAAAGGCGGAAAATTCAAATGGCCTACCCTCACTGAGTTGCATCAAAAACTCTTTGGAAAAGGCTTTGGAGACGCACACGACGCAGCCTATGATGTAGATGCTACGGCACGCTGTTTCTTTGGCTTGATAACCCATGGAGTACAAAAGCCCGAGGAGGGAATTGCTATTGCAGAGGTGATTTATGAAGCACCCGATCTGGCCGAAGCCAATTTTGCTCAGGCTAAAGACGAACAGAAAGTTGCAGCCAAAGAGATACTCAAGCAAGCAGGAAAAGCGGATATCTCTGAATTGGTCGATGTACCTTTTACGCATCTCCATGTTCATACCCAGTATTCGGTTCTACAGGCTACGTCAGAAATCCCCGCATTGATAGCCAAGGCAAAATCCATGAATATGCCTGCCATCGCTATGACTGATCACGGCAATATGATGGGAGCCTTCAATTTTGTGAAATCTGCCATGGCCGCAGATATCAAACCCATCATCGGCTGTGAATTCAACCTATGTCGGGATCGAAAAAACAAATCCAACAAGGATGATGGATACCAAACGGTCCTACTAGCTAAAAATAAGGCTGGTTATCACAATCTCGCCAAACTAGCCTCCTACGCCAATATTGAGGGTTTTTATTACCTCCCAAGAATTGACAAAGAAGTACTTGTGCAGTACAAAGGCGATCTCATCGCGACCACTGGCGGTCTCTGGGGAGAGATTCCTTTTTTGATTTTGAATGTGGGCGAGACGCAGGCTGAGGAAGCTTTCATCTGGTGGAAAGAGCAGTTTGGAGAGGATTTCTACGTCGAGCTCAACCGACACGGGATTCCTGAGGAGGAAAAAGTCAATGAAGTACTTTTAGAATTTGCCCGGAAATACAATGTGAAGTATTTCGCAGCAAACAACACCTATTACAATGACAAAGCAGATGCTAAAGCGCATGACATTTTGCTTTGTGTGAAAGACGGTGAATTGGTTGAAAAGCCGAAGAAATACATCGGAAAGCGAGGAAGGGAATATCGATATGGACTTCCCAACGATGAATTTTACCTTAAGTCTCCTGAGGAGATGAAAAAGCTTTTCGCCGATCTTCCAGAAGCCATCGAATGTACGCACGAGATTGTTGAAAAAATAGAAGCATACAAGCTTGCCCGAGAAGTACTGCTTCCAAAATTTGACATCCCTGAGGAATTCAAAGACCCTCAGGATGAAGTGGACGGTGGCAAGCGAGGAGAAAATGCTTTTCTTCGTCACCTGACATATGAAGGAGCTAAAAAACGATATAGTGAAATCACGCCGGAAATTCAAGAGCGCTTGGATTTCGAATTGGAGACTATCGAGCGAACAGGCTATCCGGGTTACTTTTTGATTGTGCAGGACTTTACCCGAGCAGCTCGGGATATGGGCGTATCAGTCGGTCCAGGTCGGGGTTCGGCAGCAGGATCAGCTGTTGCTTATTGTATTGGAATCACGAATGTGGATCCCATCGAGTATGATCTCCTTTTTGAGAGATTCCTCAATCCGGATCGGGTTTCACTACCCGATATTGATATTGACTTTGACGATGAAGGTCGTGGACGGGTCATTGACTATGTGATCAAAAAATACGGTTCCAATCAGGTAGCCCAAATCATCACCTACGGCACCATGGCCGCCAAATCAGCCATCCGAGACACCGCGAGAGTTTTGAACTTGCCTCTCCAGGAAGCAGGCCGACTGGCGAACTTAGTCCCTGACTTGAAATTGAAAGTGCTTTTTGATCTGGCTAAAAATAAATCTGCCTTGGCGGATAAATTGAAGGGCCAGGCCGAACTGATCCAAAAAGCCGAAGAACTGCTGAGAGTCGCTCAGGGACAAGATGATTCTGCCAAAACAGTGAATCAAGCTACCGTTTTGGAAGGCTCTGTTCGAAATGTAGGAATTCACGCCTGTGGTGTCATCATCACGCCGGACGACATCACCAATTTTGTCCCGGTAGCCTTGGCCAAGGATTCTGAGATGGTTTGTACCCAGTTTGACAACTCCGTAGTAGAGTCAGCTGGCTTGCTCAAAATGGACTTTTTGGGACTCAAAACTCTCACGCTGATCAAGGATGCGATCAAAATCGTGAAGGAACGGCATGGGATTCAGCTTGATGCAGATGCTTTTCCGATAGACGACCAGAAGACTTATGAGCTTTTTCAGCGGGGTGAAACAGTCGGGATTTTCCAGTACGAATCCGCTGGTATGCAAAAGTATATGCGGGAACTGAAACCAACTGCATTTGCCGATTTGATCGCGATGAACGCCCTCTATCGTCCCGGACCTTTGGCCTACATTCCCGAATTTATCGATCGAAAGCATGGCAAAAAAGAAATCAGCTATGACCTTGATGATATGCAAGAGTATCTCGAGGAGACCTACGGAATTACAGTCTACCAAGAGCAAGTGATGTTGCTTTCGCAAAAATTGGCTGATTTCACCAAAGGTGAGGCCGACGTACTTCGAAAGGCCATGGGTAAGAAGCAAAAAGACGTCCTCGATAAAATGAAGCCTAAATTTATCGAGCAGGCAGCTGCAAAAGGCCATGAACCTAAAAAGTTGGAGAAAATCTGGACAGACTGGGAAGCTTTTGCCTCCTATGCCTTTAATAAATCCCACTCGACCTGCTATGCTTGGGTAGCCTATCAGACGGCCTATCTCAAGGCGCACTATCCGGCCGAATACATGGCTTCTGTCCTCAGCAACAACATGAACGATATCACGCAGGTGACTTTCTTCATGGAGGAGTGTAAGCGGATGGGAATTCCTGTTTTGGGACCAGATGTCAACGAATCCAAAGGTGGCTTTACGGTAAACAAAGATGGAGAAATCCGATTTGGAATGGCTGCGATCAAGGGGGCTGGTGGTGCTGCGGTAGAAGAAATCATCCTTGAGCGTGAAAAAAATGGACTTTACACTTCCTTCTTTGAATTTGCGAAGCGAGTAAACCCAAAAGTGCTCAACAAGAAAACGATGGAAGCTTTGGCAATGGCAGGAAGCTTTGACTGCTTTCCGGAGTACCATCGCCGCCAATACCTCGAGGCGCCTGAAGGCGACATCACCCTGATCGAGAAAGCAACCAAGTATGCCCAACGCCTACAACAGGAAAAAGAAAGCTCGCAAGTAAGTCTTTTCGGCGGAGCAGGCGGAGGAATGGATGTGCCAGTACCTTCGGTTTCTCCGATGGAGCCTTTCTCCCAGCTTCAGCAGCTGAATATCGAAAAAGAAGTGGTCGGGCTTTACATTTCAGGTCACCCACTCGATCAGTACAAATTGGAGATTGAGTCTTTCACCAACTGTAGTCTGTCGGAACTCAACGATCTCCCTGCTTTGCAAAGCAAAAAAGACATCAACCTTGCCGGTGCAGTCACTGACTTTGCCCATCGTACTACCAAAAATGGGAAGCCTTTTGGGACACTAACCTTGGAAGACTATCAGGGAGGCTTTACTTTCTATCTGTTCGGGGAAGATTACGTGAAGTTCAAAGAGTATTTCATGAAAGGCTGGTACCTCTTTGTGAAGGGCGGAGTCAGTCCGAAGAAGTGGAATCCCGACGAATTGGAGTTTAAGATTTCATCCGTCATGTTACTCTCTGAGGTTCGGTCCAAAATGGTCAAAGGGCTTCGCGTCAACATTGACTTGGATGACCTGAATTATGATCTAATGGAAAAGCTGGAATCCATTACCCAAAAGTACAAAGGGGAAGCAAAGCTTTATTTCAACGTCATTGACCGTCGGGAAAATATCAGTCTTGAACTCTTTTCGAAGCGCTTCCTAATCGACCCAAGTGAAGAGCTGATAAAGGAACTGCAAACGATCCCTGACATCGTCTATAAGATCATGAGTGAGTAATTGTAAAAGTCTGACTATGACTCATAGAGAATTTTTTAAACACAATTTGAACTTATTGAAGATACATAGACTTTCTCTGATATATTTGAAAGATTGAACCGAACTAAACACATCAAATAATGGCAAAAGCAATAGAAATTACTGACGCAAATTTTGAAGAAGTCATCAAATCAGAAAAACCAATCCTAGTGGATTTTTGGGCAGAATGGTGCGGACCTTGTAAAATGATCGGACCTATCGTAGAAGAGCTCGCAGGAGACTACGAAGGCAAAGCTGTTATTGGAAAAGTGGATGTAGATTCCAATCCAAGCGTAGCACAGGCATTTGGCATTCGCTCTATTCCTACCCTTCTATTCTTCAAAGACGGGCAGATTGTAGACAAGCAAGTAGGCGCAGTACCTAAAGCTATCCTTAGTCAGAAATTAGAAGCTCAACTCTAATTTCTACTTCAAGTATTTGAGATGCCACCGGAGTGATTCGGTGGCATTTTTTTTATCTTCGTAGGTCTATGAACGAAACGCTGATTACGCTTTCTGATTTTTTTGAGCTTCGCAAAAGCCTACCCATTGTCGATGCTAGAAGCGAGGGGGAGTTTGCGCAAAGCCATATTCCCAGAGCTATCAATCTACCCATTCTGAATGATCAAGAACGAAAAATAGTCGGAACACTTTACAAGGAAAAAGGCAGTGAGGCCGCGACGCTCAAAGGGTTTGAGTTGGTAGGACCTCGATTTCATGAGATTCAAAAAGCTGCGATTGAAAAATTTCCCGAAAGAAAGGTAATCCTTTACTGTTGGCGGGGTGGAATGCGCAGTCAGATTTTAGCCTGGCTCTTAGGAATGGTCGGGTTTGAAATATTCCGTATCAAAGGAGGATACAAAACCTACCGGATTTTTACTTTCGAAGAAGTCCGAAAAAGCAGAAAGCTCATCGTTTTGGGTGGAAAAACCGGAACGGCAAAAACCCTTTTACTTCAATTGCTCAAATCATCTCAAGAGCAAGTAGTCGACTTGGAGGACTTGGCCAATCATAAAGGTTCTTCCTTTGGCGGAATCGGACAGCCTCCCCAGCCTACCGTAGAGCAATTTGAAAATTTACTGGCTGAAGAACTCCTGCCTTTTGTTGGGGAAAAAGCCATTTGGGTAGAAAACGAAAGCCGTCGGATTGGTCGGATTATCCTACCGGATGCTTTTTTCGAACAGATGAAAAGCAGCCCCCACATCGATATTCAGAAATCTTTGGAGGAGCGTATCGCTCACATTGCTAGTGAGTACGCAGAGCTTCCTCAGGATTCCCTGAAAAAGGCTGTCCTGAGACTGCAAAAGAAACTGGGAGGACTACGAACGCAGGAAGCTTTGGATGCAATAGATGCAGGAGAACACACAAAATGGATCCAAAATCTTTTGATCTACTATGACAAAACCTACGAATTTGAGTTGGATAAGCACCCGAAGGATCGAACGGTTTCTCTGGATCTCTCCGGCCTAAGCTTGGACCAACAGTGCAAACTTTTACTAAAAGCAAAAGAAAAATTCTATGAATGATACCCCTATCAGATTGACCGAATGGAGTGAAGGCTCTGGCTGCGGCTGCAAAATCGCCCCTGCTATCCTGGATCAAATACTTACATCCAGCAACTCATTTAGCCAAAGCGATTCAAACTTGCTAGTGGGCAATTCGGGTAAAGATGATGCTGCGGTGTATCAAGTGAGTGAGGATATTGCGCTAGTCAACACCGTAGATTTTTTCACTCCAATTGTGGACGACCCTTCTGATTTTGGACAGATCGCCGCTGCTAATGCGATCTCGGATGTCTATGCCATGGGTGGAAAACCCCTATTTGCGAATGCGATTCTGAGTTGGCCGGTGGAAAAACTTGCACCCGAACTGGCAGCCAAAGTCATGGAAGGGGCAAAAAGTATCTGTAGCAAGGCTGGTATCGAACTCGCAGGAGGTCATAGCATCGCTGCCAAGGACCCGATTTTCGGACTTTCAGTGAATGGGATCATACATCCCCGTAAGATCAAAACCAATCAGGGAGCTAAAGAAGGTGACCTGATTTTTCTGACCAAGCCGCTCGGAATCGGGGTATTGGCTACGGCATTGAAACGTCAAAAAATCCAAGACCAGGATTATGAGAAGCTGGTAAATACAGCCTGCCAATTAAATAAAATCGGGGCTGTCTTAGGAAATCATGAGGAAGTGCATGCCATGACAGATGTGACGGGATTTGGGCTTCTGGGACACTTGATCGAAATGGCAGAGGGAGCTGGACTTTCAGCAGAAATACAAATGGGGAGTTTGCCTTTAATCGAGGGAATTCAGGGCTATATCGATCAGTTTATTTTTCCAGATAATACCTACCGCAATTGGAACGCTTACAATACCAAAACAGAAGGAGTCAAGGGTATGGATCTGGTCAAACTCTGTGACCCACAGACCAGCGGAGGACTATTGATAGCGGTTTCGCCAGAAAATAAAACATGGTTTGAGGACACGCTTAAACAAGCCAATCAAGAAGCTTGGCAAATAGGATCTTTTACTCCAAAGCAAGAATTTACAGTAAAGGTAAGCTAGGTCAGGATTGGGTTTTGTAAATTAAAAGCAACAAACCTAGCCTAAAATGAACCTAAGAATCAGCAATTTCCTGTTTTCACTAGCCCTTTTCTTTACTTACTTATCAGCCATGGCCCAAGTTCCAGCATCTATCGAAAGTGAATTAGTCATTTTGAATGTAGAAACGCTGGAGGAAAAAGTGATTTTGAAAGAAAAGCGACACTTCGAAGCACCAAACTGGACTCGGGACGGAGATTATCTTTTGATCAATGCCGCTGGAAAACTCGAAAAAATTGATTTGCAAGGGAATAATTTGGGGCCGATTTTCCCAGATCAAATCACTCGGATCAACAATGATCATGGCTTAAGTTTTGATGGGAAAACCATCGTTTTCAGCAAAAATGAAGAAGGAATGGGTTCGCGTATTTACACCATTCCCACAGCAGGCGGAACCGCCAAACTCATCACCCCTAAGTATCCCAGCTATTGGCATGGAATCAGTCCGGATGGAAAGACGCTGGTATATTGTGCAGAAAGAGATGGTACTTGGGATGTCTGGGCGATTTCGACCCAAGGGGGCGAGGAAGTTCGATTGACCGACGCGGAAGGATTGGACGACGGCCCGGAGTATTCTTATGATGGAAAATGGATCTACTTCAACAGCCACCGAACCGGCAGGATGCAAGCTTATCGGATGAAAACCGATGGAAGCGGGCAAGAGCAACTGACTTTTGATGACTTGGACAATTGGTTTCCCCACCCATCGCCGGATAGTAAAAGTGCCGTGATTATTTCTTACTTGGAAGATCAAAAAGGTGCCCATCCCTTCGGAAAAGACGTGAAGCTTCGACTACTCGATGTAGAAACCAAAGAAATCAGAGACCTTACCGATGTTTTTTATGGAGGCCAGGGTACGATCAATGTGCATTCTTGGTCTCCGGATGGAGATTGGATTGCTTTTGTGAGGTATTATAGATAATTACCTCAAACTCGACACTCCTCCCGAAACCATAAACTTCATCACATCGGTACTTTTGACTCCTTTGAGTGGTTTGATTTTGTCTTTGGGTACCAGAAAAACATTACCGGAGACATTGTAGCTATGTGGAAAATACACAGCCACTAATTCAGGCTCACCGATATTGGACATGTCTTCCTGTGTGATAAAGCCCAATCGGGATAAGTTCTCCGAGATTTGTACAATCACCGGACTGCTAAACTTCTTCTTTTCACCCACAAAGGCTCCCATCAGGTCCTTGATCGAGGTATAGAGCAAATTCACCAAAGGAATCTTAAACACTCCCCGCTCAAACCACTCAAAAAAGGGCTTGGTAAAGAACAAACTCGCCAGATAGCCGATAAAAGTAATCAAGGCCAGAACCATCAGAATCCCTATTCCGGGAATCGGCACAGGAATCAGACCATCCAAAAAGATAAAAATTGCATAGATCACATAGACTGTCACTGCCAATGGAGTCAGAAACAGTAAGCCTCTCAGAAAGTAGGATAGGATTCTTTTGTAAGTGAATGACATAGTAGGTAAAATTCTGAAAGAGAAGTTATGGCTAGATACTCATAAAAGAAGTTACTTTTCCTAGCAGGTTGGAAGCTGGAAGCATGAAGATCGAAGCATTCTAACTCTGAATCTTGGCATATGACCTTACAAACTTCATACTAGTAAAAAAGTAACTAGTCAAGAAAAATTAATCCAAAACCCTAACCTTCACACTTCGGTAATAAATCACCGATTCAGGATCATGGGCTTGCAAAGCGATTGTCCCCGAGCTGAGTTTTTTGGTTCCCAAATCACCGCTTCGCACCTCCGACTCATCATACTCATTGATAGTCTCTCCGTTGATTTTCACTGTGATTTGATCACCTTGGACGATCACATGCTCCGTGTACCATTCCCCATCCTCCACGTAGACTTCACGTACGTCTTGAAAGGAGTACACACTCCCGGTTTTTCTCCAGTCGGAATGAGATTGATTGACCTGAATTTCATAACCTACATTTGGCCAGCCATTTTCTTGGTATTCTGTATGAATAAATATCCCTGAATTGGCCTTGGGCATGGTTTTCACTTCCACCATCAGCTCAAAATTCTTAAAATCATGATTTCCTACCGGCCCTACATAAAAAGCATGGGCACGCGGACCATCCACTTTGATCACTCCATCTAATACCTGGAATGAATCTGGATTTTCGGAAACCTTCCAACCTTCCAGATTTTCTCCATTAAACAACTCAATCCATTCTCCGGATTGAGCAAAAGAAAGCTGGGAAATGAGAAAGAGGATTAAAAATGATATAGGCGTTTGCATAGCGTGAGATAAGGTTTGAAACAGTAAGATACTACCTGTAGCGGTAGCATTCCAAACCTCTGAAAAATAAATAGTCCTCGGGATGTAAATAAAAAATTCGTCATTGCGAACGAAGTGAAGCAATCTAAATTTAATTATTAAGATCGCTTCGTTTCTCTCGCGATGACGAATCAATAATGTGTATCCTATAAAAGGAATTCTAATCCTTAAAGGTCAATGCCCATAAAGGACATAAATGCGATTCCCATCAAACCGGTCAAAAGCATGGTAATACCCAAACCTTTCAAACCATTAGGAACTGCAGAATATTTTAATTTCTCACGAATAGCAGCCAAAGCTACAATGGCCAAGAAGAATCCTGTACCGGAACCGAATCCGTAGACAGCAGATTCCGCCAAGGTATAGTCTCGCTGAGCCATGAAAAGAGATCCACCCAAGATCGCACAGTTTACAGCGATCAAAGGCAAGAAGATCCCCAATGCACCGTAAAGTGCCGGAGCAAACTTCTCTACGACCATTTCCACCAACTGAACCATCGCAGCAATAATGGCGATAAACATGATAAATCGAAGGAAAGTCAAATCAACAGAAGCCAAATCTGCAGTAACCCATGTCAATGCACCTTCTTTCAAGACATACTCATTCAAAAGCCAGTTGACTGGAACAGTCACGGTCAATACGAAAATAACCGCAGCTCCTAGTCCAAGGGCAGTACTTACTTTTTTGGATACAGCAAGGAAAGAACACATGCCGAGGAAGTAAGCGAAAACCATGTTGTCGATAAAGATCGACCGAATACCTAAATTGAATAATTCCATTTCTTCTACCGGGTTTTAGTGTTCTACATAGCCTGTCTTGGTACGCTGTACCCAGATGATCAATCCAAGGATGACGAAAGCTCCCACCGGAGAAACCATCAGACCATTGGTGGCTAATTTGAAATCAGGACCAAAGATGCTAGAAACATAATCGAAAATAGGAAGTCCAAATACAGAACCTGAACCCCACAACTCTCTAAAGAATGCTACTGTCAAAATGATCCAAGAGTATCCAAGAGCAGAACCAAAGCCATCCAATACAGAATCGTAAGGCTTGTTACCAAGTGCAAATGCCTCTAGACGACCCATTACAATACAGTTGGTAATGATCAGACCTACGAAAACTGAAAGCTCCTTGTACATATCAAAAGCAAAAGCTTTCAGCACCTCATTAACAAGAGTAACTAGGGATGCTACTACTGCCAGCTGTACGATGATTCGTACTCGGCTAGGGATGGTATTTCTCATCAATGAGATGACCAAGTTGGACATCACCATTACGAATATTACCGAGATAGCCATTACCAATGTTGGCTTCATCTGGGTCGTCACTGCCAAGGCAGAACAGATTCCCAATACCTGAATGGTGATTGGATTATCATCCACTAATGGGTCACTAATCAGTCTTTTTCTACGCTTCGAAAGTAAAGCCTCAGCCGGCTTTTTTTCGATTGCTTTTTCTACAGTTTCTGTACTCATATCAATTAGATTCAGTGAAGTGGAGAATATTAATTTACGACCGCTAGGGTTGTAGATGATTTTTTAGAATCGATGAATGCTTTGTAATGGCCTAAGTAATTACTCAACATATCGTTGACACCATTTGCAGTAATGGTTGCTCCAGACATTCCATCTACTTTGTGAGGCTCACCGGTATAATCTTTTCCTTCTCCCTTTTGCATACTTACAGCCACAAGCTCGCCTTGCTCATTAAAGATTTCTTTGCCTACAAATCGCTGCTGTACACCAGACTCGGTGATTCTAGCTCCCAAGCCTGGAGTCTCTCCAGCATGGGCGAAAGTCACACCACCAATGGTATTCATATCAGTATCTAGGGCGACGAAACCCCAAATAGCATCCCAAAGTCCAGCTCCATAAACAGGGAAGATGTAAGATTGTACCGCTTCCGCATTTCCTTCTTCATGGAAGATGAATACTGGATAGAGTCTTTCTTCTACTGGCTTCTTGTAGTTTTTTCCGATATCCACGCTCTCAGCGGTAACAGGAGTTCCACCCTGTTCGGTTACTTCATTTCCCTCGATATCAACTACTACAGTAGCGATATGAGAGTTGTAGAAAGCATTGATTTCCTCAGCTTTCATAGAGCCAATTTCCTCTGCGGAAATTACAGCACCTAGAATTTGCTTCTTCTTATCCAAAGCCTCTGCTTCTTTCTGAAGTGGACCCAGGACTTGGGAAGTCCCAGATAGAAGAAGACCCAATACAACGGTCAAAATGACCGAAAATGTGATGATATATGCGTTAGACTGTTGCACGTTGTAACCTCCTTGTTTTGTTTGCTTTCACTACGTAATAGTCAATCAATGGTGCGAAGACGTTCATCAAAAGAACGGCTAGCATAATTCCTTCTGGATAAGCTGGATTGGTCACTCGGATGATAATGGTCAAAGCACCAATCAAGAATCCATAAATCCATTTACCAGTTTCAGTTTGTGATGCCGATACGGGGTCTGTAGCCATGAATACTACACCAAATGCCAAACCACCCATCACCAAGTGCAAGTGTGGAGCCATTGCCATAAATTCATTAGCTGCAAAGAGATTCATTACTAATCCCATTACATAAGCACCCCCAAATCCGGATACGATGATTTTCCAGCTAGCTACACCTGTACCGATCAGAATCACAGCTCCGATCAAAGCCATCAGAGTAGAAGTCTCACCAATTGATCCTGGAATCCAGCCCATGAACATATTCATGAAGCTAAAGTCGGCTCCGATCGATGCATTGTGCTGTGCCAAAGCCTGACCTGCGTCTACCCCTTCCACACCGGCATTGTATGCAACTGCCAAAGCTGTCGCTCCAGAGTAACCATCAACAGCAGTCTTGTCTGCCAAGTAAGTCCAAACTTGATCTCCGGAGATTTGGGCAGGATAAGCAAAGTACAAGAATGCTCGCGCAGTCATGGCGACGTTCAAAATATTCATGCCTGTACCACCAAACACTTCCTTACCAATCACTACAGCGAAAATTGTCGCTAGCGCTACTTGCCAAAGCGGAATGTATGGAGGCATGACTAGGGCAATCAACATTCCTGTAACCAAGTAACCCTCTGAGATAGGGTGGTTTCGGATGACACAAAACGTGAATTCTGTCAAAAGTCCTACTGCGTAGGAAACAATCAGAATAGGAAGAACTGAAATTGCGCCAAATACTGCTTTATCGATCCAAGTAGCTGCTTCACCACTCGCCAGAAAATGCTGGTGTCCGATATTCAGGATACCAAAAAGCAAAGCTGGAACCATAGCGATTACTACGGTGATCATCACTCGCTTTAGGTCGGTCGCATCTTTGATCTGAGCACCTTTGGCCTTGGTAGTCAAGTCCGGTGCAAAGGCAATCGTGCGGTGACCTTCATAAAGCGTGTAAAACTTTTCCCATTTGCCGCCCTTTTCAAAGTTCGGCTTAATACTATCGAAGAGATTTTGTAATGCCTTCATATTTTAGCTGTACATTAATAATTCTATCCCACTTCTTACCAACTCCTGCAAATCATTCTTAGAAGGATCTACAAATTCACATAAAGCCACATCTTCCTCTATGATCTCATAAAGACCAAGTTGCTCCATCTCGTCAAAGTCCTCCGCGTGGATTGCTTTGAATAGGTAGGTTGGAAGAATGTCCATTGGAAGCACTTTTTCAAATACACCGGAAACTACAAAAGGTCGCTCCTCACCATGCGTATTGGTGTCTACTTTGAACTCTCCTTTGTTGAGGAAAGAAAGCATCCCGATCGCCTTGTGGAAGCTGAGTTTGGAAGTGGTAGGTTTCAGCCAACCCAAAAACTCTTCATAATCGCCTTCTGGAATGACGGTGATTTGATTGTGATAATATCCCAAATAACCTTCCATGGAGATTTTCTCACCGGTAAGAACGTTTCCGGAAATCACACGGATATGACCGCTTTGCAGATTTCCTTTCACATAATTAGTAACGGCTGAGCCAGAAATTGTTTTCACATAACCTCGCTTGGATAGTTCAGACCCGGTAAGGACGATAATTTTGGAGGCATCATACTTTCCTTCCAAAACCAACTTACCAATCTGAGCTACTCCCACTGGATTGACTGTCCAAACCAAATCACCTTTATTGATTGGGTCAAGGTGATGGATCTGCACCCCTACGTTTCCAGCAGGATGAGGGCCTGAGAATCGGTTGATTTCTACATTTTTTGCTTGTGAAAATAATGAAGAACCCTGCTCGTCGCCATTAATATTCAGGTGAACCTTTCCACTAGTCAATTTGGTCAATGCATCTAGACCAGCCTGGAAGTAAGCTTCTTGTCCTTGAAGAACGAAAGCCATATCAGGAGACAAGGGGTTGGTATCGAAAGCCGATACATAAATCGCCTTTGGCTCATCAGCAGGATTGGCAATCACTCCGAAAGGACGCTGAATGATATGAGGCCAAACCCCTCCCTGGGTTAAGCGGTCCAATAAGGCCTCGCGATCAATTTTGCTTAGATCAATTTTGCCCAAATCCTCGTAGGCAACTTCCTTGTCAGCCAGAATTCTGATTTCTAGAAGTTTGCGCTTTTCACCTCGCTTGATCTCGATGATCTCACCGGATACCGGGGCTACAAACTTCACCTGTTCCATGGCTTTGTCGAAGAAGATGGGTGTCCCCGCTTTCACGGTATCTCCTTCATTGACCAATACTTTCGGGCGCTGTAGGCCTACAAAGTCTGTTGGCTTTAGGGCAAAGGTTTGAGCTGGAGCGAATTCAACCATTTCTTTGGCTGCCTTCCCTACCAGATTGATATCAAAGCCTTTCCTCAGCTTGACGGTTTTTGACATATCTTATTGTAAAATGGGCTTTTGAAAAACGCCCCAAATCTAATAAATAACCTTTTTATTTTGAGGTTAATTGGGTTATAATCTTGCAACTTTATGACAGATGGTGCAGAAAAGCTACTTATAGCTTGGCTATCAGGCCATCAGGGCATTTTCTTCTAAGGATTCGAGGTGCTCTTTGACCTGCTCCATTAGCCACATAGGCGTAGAAGTAGCTCCGCAGATCCCTACTCTATCAGTAGTTTCAAACCACTCTGGTTGAATTTCTGTTTGGTTTTCTACGAAAAAACTTCTTGGATTTTCTTCGAGACATACCTGATAAAGTGCTTTTCCATTGCTGCTTTTCTTCCCAGAGACGAAAACAATCACTTCGTTTTCCTGCGCAAATTTGCGCAATTGAGGCTCTCGGTTTGACACTTGCCGACAAATGGAGTCATTGGCATTGAAGTCTACTTCAGTAAGTTCACCCTTAGATGCCTTGATTCGCTCCTCGATTTTCTGAGAAAGCTCATAAAAGCCTTTGGTACTTTTGGTGGTCTGACTGAATAGTGTCACCGGACGATTGAAATCAATTTTCTCCAAATCAGCATCCTCCATCACCACAATAGCCTTCTCTAGCGTCTGCCCGGTCAATCCAATCACCTCGGCATGACCTTTTTTGCCATAAATAACGATTTGACCGTCTTCCCTCTCCATTTTATCAAAAGCCGTCTTGACTCGATGCTGAAGCTTCAGCACTACCGGACAGGAAGCATCGATGAGCTCGATGTTATTTTCGATGGCGGTTTTGTAGGTCTCGGGTGGCTCTCCATGTGCACGAATGAGGACCTTACAGTCACTTAATTCGGAAAGCTGATCCCGGTCGATGACGACCAATCCTTTTTCGGCTAGCCGCTTGACCTCCATATCATTGTGTACGATATCGCCCAGGCAATAGAGCTTATCCGACTGCTCCATCTCGTCTTCTGCCATTTTGATGGCAAACTCTACCCCAAAGCAATAGCCTGAATTCTTATCGATGGTTACTTGCATAATCTTCCGTCTGTTTGATTCTTTGCTCTGCCAGGCGCACGATCTGTGCCACTTGCTCCGCAAAAGTCAAATTACTTGTATCTATTTCCACTGCATCCGCCACTTTCATTAATGGGCTTTCTTTGCGGTTGCTGTCAATTTCATCACGCTGACCAAGATTGGCTTTGATATCCTCTAGGTCAACCAATTCACCCCTTTCGATCAACTCCTGCTGCCTACGAAAGGCTCTCGTATCCAGATTGGCTGTCATAAATACCTTCAACTCAGCATCTGGAAAAACCACCGATCCGATGTCTCTCCCATCCATGACCACGCCTTTTTTCCTCCCTAAACGTTGCTGCTGCGCTACAAGTTCTTCCCGGATTTCTTTCACCTTCGCAAAGTCACTTACCCGCTCCGAAACTCGCATGCTACGAATCTCTTTCTCCACATTCAAGCCGTTGAGATAGGTCTCCTGCTGTCCTGAATCTGGATTGGGTTGAAACGTTATTTCAAGATCTTGAAGTCCGGATTTGACGTCCTTGGGATTAGTTGGAGACAGATGGCGATTCAGAAAGTGTAGGGTTGCCGCCCGATACATGGCTCCGGAGTCTATATAAGTATAGCCTAAATCCCGGGCCACAGCTTTCGCCGTAGAACTCTTTCCGCAGCCGGAATATCCATCAATTGCAATGACTATTTTACCCATCCAAAAAGTAAGCTTCCCCCTTTTAGTTTTCTGGGGCAAATATAGTAGTTTTAACACAAATGACAGGGAGATTCGAAGGAATTCCTGTTTCTTGTGATTGAAGTTAAAAACTGATTTTCATGACTATCCAAGCCCAACTCGTCGATATCCATCACCGTCAAATCCGTTCGGTAAAGCTTACCACAAAGGATGGTCAAATCTCAAGAATCGAGGAAACAGCCCCTGATTCCTCCCTTCCCTATTTGATGCCGGGATTTATCGATGCCCACGTCCATGTGGAATCCTCCATGCTGGTACCTTCGGAATTTGCGCGCTTAGCTGTCGTTCATGGAACTGTTGCCACCATCTCCGATCCGCACGAGATCGCCAATGTCTGCGGAATCGAAGGGGTCGACTACATGATAGCAAATGGCAAGCAGGTACCCTTTCACTTTTTCTTCGGTGCGCCGAGTTGTGTGCCAGCTACCCCATTCGAAACTGCCGGAGCGGAGATCGATGTACAGGGAATCGAGGAACTCATGAGTCGTCCTGAGATTCTCTACCTCGCCGAGATGATGAATTGGCCTGGAGCAGTCAATAGGGATCCGATTGTGATGGAGAAGATTGAGATTTCCAAAAAATATGGCAAACCCATCGATGGACATGCACCGGGTCTGATGGGGGAATTGGCCGAAAAGTATGTATCCGCAGGGCCCAGCACGGATCATGAGTGCTTCACCTATGAAGAAGGGCTAGGCAAAATCAAACTCGGAATGAAAATCGCCATCCGGGAAGGTTCGGCTGCCAAAAACTTTGAAGCGCTGATCGATCTGATCGATGAATACCCGGAAATGATCATGTTCTGCTCCGACGACAAGCATCCTGACAATCTGGCCATTTCACATATTAATGAACTCGCCGCCCGAGCCGTGGCCAAGGGAAAAGATCTTTTTGATGTGCTACAGGCTGCCTGTCTGAATCCCATCGAACATTATTCCTTACCCGTAGGTCAGCTACGTGAAGGAGATTTAGCAGATTTTATCCTGGTGAAGGATCTGGAAAAGTTTGAAGTGCTCGCCACCTATCTCAAAGGACAAAAAGTAGCCGAATCCGGAAAGACACTGATTCCAAGAGTCAATAATGAGGTCATTAATAATTTCAACACTTCGCTGAAAAAGCTGGAAGATTTTCGAATTCCTGCCTCCGGCACTAAAGTCCAAGTCATCGAAGCCTTGGATGGGCAATTAATCACCCCTGAGATCGAGGGGGAAATTTTGATCCGGTATGGCTTTGCAGAATCCAATCTGGAAAAGGATATTTTGA
Organism: Algoriphagus sp. NF; assembly: GCF_028823735.1. NCBI lineage: Bacteria > Pseudomonadati > Bacteroidota > Cytophagia > Cytophagales > Cyclobacteriaceae > Algoriphagus > Algoriphagus sp. NF. The sequence continues at coordinate 3,053 of NZ_JAPEIB010000034.1, read as the reverse complement.
AAATCACTGTGGTCAATCGCTACGAGGATGCTCCCCCTGCTGTGGCATTTATCAAAAACTTCGGATTAAAAACCGGAGCCATTGCTTCTTCAGTCGGACATGACTCTCATAATATCATTGCTGTGGGAATCGATGACGAATCTATCTGCAGATCGGTGAATCTCCTGATCGAAGCAAAGGGCGGAATTTCGGCAGTTTCAGGAAAAAAGGAAGAAATCCTTCCACTGCCCGTAGGAGGCATTATGTCTCCCGAAGACGGCTATCAGGTGGCCGAAGCTTACACCCGAATTGACCGAATGGCCAAGGGAATGGGCTCCACCCTAAATTCTCCCTTCATGACACTAAGCTTTATGGCTTTGCTGGTGATTCCGAACTTGAAACTAAGCGATAAAGGCTTGTTTGATGGGCGGAAATTTGAGTTTTGTGATCTGTTTTATGATTTGTAATTAATTTTTTAAAATATTTTATCCGATTAGTTGGTTTTTTTTAGGACCTATTACTTTGGTAGAAATCTTTTAGGCCAAAAGATCAAATCTGGGAAATTCTAGGCATTCCCAAAACCAAAATTAATTTTCAAATTTAAACTTTAACAATGATGAGAAAACTGTTTTCATTAGTAACCATTATAGCATTTGGTTACTCGTTAGCCCAAGCAGGAGAAATTAGGAGAGTTTGCACTACTTCTTCTCAAGCTTCCCAAAATATGGGTAAATGCAGAGTTTCACCCTACAATGATGGCGACATGTGCTTCTTTGACAATGGCACTGGAACTCCCTGCAATGGAACCTTAGCAGCTGAAAAAAAAGATCCTCCACCAAGTATGGGTGGTTAATTTAGAAAACTAACAAACCCCTCATCTTGAGATGAGGGGTTCATGTAAATTAAATTGAATCGATGAAAAGACTGATCTATCTATTCTTATTTATTTTGATTTCCTGTGATCTAAAAGTAAAAGATATAAGCAATTATCAAGAAAAAAATGGAAGAGATTACACAAAAATTTTTGAATTTGATACCGTCAAGCAGTTGAAGTTTAAGCTGGAACCTCCCATGCGCTATTCGACCAATTCCATCTCATCTTCAATAATTGATGGGGAAGAAATCATCAGCTATTTGGATTCGGATAATCAATCGATACTAACATTTAGTAGCAATTCCGGTGAATTATTGAAAAATATTCCCCTTGAAATTGAAGGCCCAAATGGTGTTGGGAATATTGGATATATATCCGCCCACTATTACCTTAATAATGATTCAATTTTCCTTTACAATAGACAAGTTAGCCCTCTCTATTTGATAAATAGTAAAGGTGAGATCAGAAGGAAATATAAAGTTACTGACTATTCAGGAGCCTCAAACTTTCCGGTCCCTAATAGTTCTACGATGAGTCCCATTCATTTTTGGAATAATAGCCTTCTCTTCTCTTGTGGAATTCAAAATTATGAAGAAGATTTTACAGGATATCCAAGTCTATTGCAGTTGGATTTGAATGATGGTGAAATAGATTATCTATCTACATTCCCTGAGATTTATTCAAAGGCTTTTTGGGGTGCTTACTTCAAATATGATCCTAGCATCGCATTAAATACCAGAAAGAAAGAGGTGATTATTAGTTATCCGATTGATCATAATGTCCACGTTTTTAACCTAGAAAGCGGTTTAGTTAAGCAGTATTATGTTGGTTCGGAATTTTTCGAGGAAATACCTCCATATAAAAATGATCCGTCATTTTTTTTGAAAAGAAACCCAAGTGAAAGAGATGAAAATGAGACTAATCATGCTTTCTCAAGTTCTGAATACCGGGGAATTATCTATGATGAATGGAGGGAGCTATTTTATAGGGTTGCCTTGATCAGACCCTCTATCGAAACCGTGATTTCAGGTGATAGAAGATTTTCATTTTCAATAATTATTTTCAACGAAAACTATGAAAAGGTAGGCGAAACCAAATTGCCTAATGATAAATATGATCCTTCGTCCATTTTCCTTACCAGGGAAGGATTAGCAGTCTTCAGAAAAGACCTTTACTCAGAAAATGAAGACATGCTTGTCTTTGATGTGCTAGTTCCAGAGGACTAAATTGAAGAAATATGGCTTTGCTGGTGATTCCGAACTTGAAACTAAGCGATAAAGGCTTGTTTGATGGGCGGAAATTTGAGTTTTGTGATCTGTTTTATGACTTCTAATTAATTTTTTAAAATATTTTATCCAATTAGTTGGTTTTTTTTTCGGACCTATTACTTTGGTAGAAATCTTTTAGGCCGAAAGATTAAATCGGGAAATTTTAGGCATTCCCAAAGCAAAAACAATTTTCAAACTTAAATTTAAAAAATCATGAAAAAGTTAAAACTCGTAGCTATTACCTTATGTGTATTTGGCTTGACAACCGCGTTGTTTACCGAGAAAAGTAATGCTCAAGAAGAAACTCCGTGCATTATATGTGGTGATGAAGATGAACCTGAGTGCCAAAGAGTAATTAGAGGAAATAAAGTAGATATCTATTATGGCGTCGCCTCACCTTGTATAGGTTAAATTTCAATGAAGACTTTCTTATGGTTAAGAAAGTCTTCTTTTTTATCCCTTAGATTTAATACCAATCCAACTATATGAATTCAACAACCAAAAATTGTTTAAAAAAAACCCTTTATTTCTCTCTAATATGGTCGTCTTTATCTTGCAATAATCAAAAGAATGACCTAGAAAATCTTTATGGGTTTTCTACTACTGAAAAACTTAAATCAGAGATTTTAGAAAACGGGTCAAACGCAATAAATAAGGCGACAAACCTTTATTTATTTAATTCTTCTCTATTTATCGGAGATAGAGATTTAGAATATCACTTCAAGGTAATTGACATTAATGAGGACAGGCTAATATCAAGATTTGCGAAAGAAGGTGAAGGCCCCTGCGAAGTAACTTTCCCTGTGAGATTAAATTGGCTTGATTCGGATCAAGGACAAATAAGTTTATATGACAGACAAAGATTCAAAATTCACACTTATCTTCTTGATGATATCCTAAATAAGGAGAACCCACCTTGTTTAAGCATTTCT
>NZ_JAPEIB010000033.1:0-42551 GCF_028823735.1 Algoriphagus sp. NF | reverse complement strand
CCGGGCTATCTATTTTAGTTTCCTGTTTGGGTTTGTTTGGTCTGGTTTCTTTCGCCACCGAACAGCGTGTGAAGGAAATTGGTATCAGAAAAGTGTTGGGCGCCAGCGTTTTAGGGGTAGTCTCCTTAATTTCTGGAGATTTTATCAAACTGATTTTAATATCCATACTCATTGCCGTTCCTATCTCCTGGTTTGTGGTAAAAGAATGGGTCAACGATTTTGCTTATCAGATTGAATTGGATTGGTGGGTTTTTGTGCTTGCGGCTTTGAGTGCGATAGTCGTTGCCTTATTTACCATTAGTACTCAGGCCACGAAGGCGGCCTTGATTAATCCTGCGAAAACTCTGAAAAGTGAGTAGGGGAATAGAGTAGGAAGTAGGAGGTTGAGAGGGGGAAAAGGGAAAAGTGAAGTAAGAAGTAAGTGATCAGAAGTAAAAAATTATAGTCAAGAGATAAGAAATAAGATGGTTGAGCTAGAAAATGAGATTAAGAGTTTTAGCTAGTCTCTATTTAAGATTCCAACCTTCAAACTTATAAACCTTCCAACGGTATGTGGAAAAACTACTTTAAAATAGCTTGGAGAAATATCCAAAGGAGTAAGGGATATGCGCTGATCAATATTTTTGGACTGGGTATTGGCATGGCAGCTTCCATCCTGATCTTGATCTGGGTTCAATTTGAACTTTCGGTAGATCGATACCATGAAAATTCAGGTCGCGTTTATGCAGTTTGGAGAAATTCTGAAATGCAGGGGGAAATATTCACTTGGGATTATACTCCTGCACCCTATGGCCCCACACTAAAAGAACAATATCCTGAAGTGGAGGAAGTAGCAAGGATTACCGAATGGGACCCTCAATTATTGACTGTGGGGGAAACTAGTTTCTATGAAGAATCAACCTTTACCGATCCCGGTTTTTTCAAGATGTTCAGTTTCGAAGTGATAGCTGGTGATCCTGTGAGTGCCATGGAAGAGCCTGAAAGCGTGGTGTTGACCGAGTCTGTGGCTCGTAAGTTATTTGGCAATGAGTCTGCTATGGGTGAAACAGTCACTGTTGAGAAACAAATGGATCTGGAGGTAAAAGCTATTATCAAGGACCTGCCTGAGAACACTAATTTTCCATTCACCACATTTTTTTCTATGAAAAAACTGGATCAAATGGGTTGGCTGGGGGACTTTTGGGGCAATAACTCCATGCGCACATTCGCGATGCTGAAAGAAGGTTCTTCATTGCCGGATTTTAACGAGAAGTTTCAAGGTTTTACTGCCAAAAACTCTGTATACGATGATATCTCCGACTTCCTTTTTCCCGTTGCCGATCTTCATTTGTATTCCAAATTTGAAAATGGGAAGTCTGTTGGTGGTAAAATCGAACTGATCAGAATGTTTGGAATTGTTTCAGTTTTGGTTTTACTGATCGCTGGAATCAATTTTGTCAATCTCAGCACCGCCCAAAGCGATAAGCGATCCAAAGAAGTTGGCATCCGAAAACTTTCTGGTGCTGGTCGCGAGATGCTTATTGGGCAATTTTTAGCAGAATCCACCTTGATTGCTGTTGCTGCATATTTGGTGGCCTTAGTTTTGGTTTCCCTAGCATTCCCGTGGTTTAATGGACTCATTGGTAGGGATTTGCAAAACCCGATGACCCAGCCATTTTTCTGGATGATATCTATGGCTTATGTTTTGGTGATTGGGATTTTGGCTGGAAGCTACCCTGCATTTTTGATGAGCTCGTATCGTCCAGCAATTGCACTTAAGTCGCAAATGAATAAATCAAGGAGTTTTGGTGTGAAGCCAAGAGAAGTTTTGGTTGTCTTTCAGTTTGCTGTGGTTGTAATTTTGATTTCCAGCGTCTGGATCGTTAGAGATCAAATGAATTTCGTTCAGAATCGGGACATTGGGTTGAACAAGGATAATTTGATTTTTCACCCTGTGACCCAAAACATAAGGAATAATAAGGCCGCACTCAGAAACGAGTTGTTAGCCTTGCCTGGAGTGACTTCAGTTAGCTATACGTTTTCTCCTCTAACCAATATTTATAGCGATTCGAATGAAATGAATTGGCAGGGCAAAGACCCTGGCTTCAAACCTAGTATCAGCCGAATGGGATCAGATGCGGACTTGGTGAAAACAGCAGGAATGGAACTGATCGCGGGAAGAGATATAGATATTTACACATATGCTATGGATAGTCTTTCAGTATTGATCAATGAAAAAACAGTAGCGATTATGGGTTTTGAAGACCCCATTGGTCAGGTGATCGAGGATGATGGCTATAATTTTACTGTGGTGGGAGTAGTCAAAGATTATATTATGGACTCTCCATTTGAAGAAGTAAAGCCTATCGTGGTCATTGGTCCCGAGCGGGATTTGAATTTTATCCATATTCGCTTTGCAGACGGAGAGGATCTCTCAAGAAATCTGGCTGAGGCAGAAGCTGTTTTTAACAAGTTCAATCCAGAATCTCCTTTTGAATACAGTTTTGTGGATCAGGAGCATGCACGAAAGTTTCAGGCTCAAGAGCGTACTGCCAACCTCACTAGTATTTTCACTGGATTGGCTGTGATTATTTCTTGTATGGGATTATTTGGCTTAGCCACTTTTATAGCCGAGCGAAGAAAAAAGGAAATATCTGTGCGTAAAGTAATGGGAGCCTCTGTAGCTAGTTTGGTGACTTTAGTCTCTACAGAGTTTACTCGATTGGTGCTGATTTCCATACTAATCGGGATTCCTATAACCTGGTATTTTATGAGTGACTGGCTGAATACGTTTGCTTATCGCACCAGCTTGAATTGGGGAGTATTTATCTGGACAGGAGGCCTGACTATGCTCATTGCCTTACTCACGGTAAGTTCTCAAGCAATCAAAGCTTCCCTTGTGAATCCTGCAAAAATCCTCAAGAGTGAGTAGCGATAGGGGAGTAGGAAGAAGGAAGTACGAAGTAATTGGTAAGAAGTAAATTGTGAAAAGTGAATCTTAAAAACCTTCTAACGGTATGTGGAAAAACTACTTTAAAATAGCTCTAAGAAATCTACTGAAGCATAAGTTTCACACGGGAATCAATTTGATTGGATTATCCATCGCTTTGGGTGTTGGGATTTTGGTTTTCTTCTTTGTTCAGTTTGAAATGAGTTTTGATTCATTTCATCCGGAGAGCGATAAAATCTATCGAATTCAAAGTCATGAGCTAGTGGATGGAGAGATGATTGAGTCTTTCTCCTCACCCATGATTGTGGAGTCTACTTTCAGGGAAGAATTTCCTCAGATCGAAAAAATAACCGGATACATCACTGCTGGTGTGCAGGCAAAACTTCCTGATGAGAGCAAAGAAAATCAAAGCTTTTCGCTGGTTCATCCGGATTTCCTGGAAATGTTTGGCTTCGAATTGATCCAAGGGGACATCAGTCAACAACTGAGGGATAAGTATGAAATCGTCATCACTGAAGCTACCGCAGAAAAGTATTTCGGAAGTGAAAATCCCGTCGGCAAAAGTATAAGCCTCAAGATGGGAGAGGATTTCCAAGAGTATCAGGTATCAGGGCTTTTGAAAGATATTTCTGCCAATTCCTCTATTCAATTTGAAATCTTGATGCCTATTGCCAATATGGACTTTTTCTCTGACCCTGAGGGAATGACCTCTTGGTACAGCGTATGGGGACAGAATATCGCCAAACTTCGAAACCCGGAAGATGTCAATGTAATTCATGAGCGAATGGATGCGGTTATGAAATCCGCTCTAGGAGAGGATTATGCTCCCGGCGAGTTTTACTTCACTTTTCATCCCATTGCCGGAATGCACTTTTCTGAAAGTCAGGGTGACGGAGGCTTGGAGACCACCCGAAAATCTTTGCTTTGGATTCTATCCGGCATAGCCTTTCTGGTACTCTTGATTGCTTGCATCAACTTTACCACCATGGCAATTGGGCGCGCGACTACTCGGGCCAAGGAAGTGGGAGTCCGCAAAACGATGGGTGCTAATTATTCCCAATTGACTTTCCAGTTTTTGACAGAAGCATTCCTGATCACCCTAGTTTCAGCCATTGTAGGGGTGATCCTAGCCGAACTTCTTTTGCCGACTTTCAATACCCTTTTTGAAAAGCAACTAGACTTGAATTATGGCTTGGCGCAGATTGCCATCTTGATTGGTTTAGTCCTTTTAATTACTGCAATAGCAGGTGCATATCCCGCATTTTATCTTTCCAGTATGCGACCGATTCGAGTATTGAAAGGTTCTCTTTCTATCCGATTTGGAAAGCAAAACCTTCGGAAAGGACTGGTTGGATTTCAGTTTTTTATATCCTTTCTTCTGATTGCAGCTACGCTGATTATGGTCAATCAGATGAATACGATTCGTAATTATGACCTAGGTTTTGATACAGATCAGGTCTTGGTGATTGATATTCCAGATGTGCCGTCAACCAGTTTTGTGACTTCTTTGAAAGGAAGTTTTCAACAAGCAGATACCTACCAAAAAGCCTTGGCTGCACGCTCTGAGGTAGCATCTGCAGGAATCACTGTTGGAACCTACGGAGATCAGGCATTCTGGGAGGTGGCTTTTCCTTTGGAAGATGGAACTCAATTTAATTTCTATGTAAATTTTATTGGGGGTGATTACTTGGATGCTCTTGGTTTGGAGATCGTGGATGGAAGAGCTTTGAATCCCCAAATAGGTGCGGACAGAAGTGCATTTTTGATCAATGAAGCATTTGCCGAAGCTTTTAACTGGGAGGACCCGACGCAGGAACTTTTACCAAATACCCGTTTTGCTCCGCATCAGATTGTAGGGGTAGTCAAGGACTTTCATCATGCATCCTTGTATCAGCCTATCGAGCCCATACTCTTTGCGAAAACACCCGAGGCGGTTTTTAGTGGGATCAGCAATCTGATGATCCGCTCAAATACCAATCCGCGAGTATTGGTGAAAGCTAGTTCTTCGGATTTTGATTCCTTTAAGGCAGCCTTGGAGCAAGAATGGAATCAGGTGTTTCCGGGTGAAAGTTTCGAATTCACATTTCTAGACGAATCAGTAGAATCTCAGTATCGAGCAGACGAGCGTTTGGGTAAAATGGTATTTATCGCTTCCTGCATCGCGATTTTGATTGCATCCATGGGACTTTTGGCCATGGTGGCACTTTCGATAGCTGGGAGAACCAAGGAGATCGGAATCCGAAAAGTACTGGGCGCCTCAGGCTGGAGTATTTCCTGGATGTTTGGGAAAGAGTACCTTCTGATTACCCTTGCTGGATTGCTGATTTCTTTGCCGCTGAGTATTTATTTGATGCAAAGCTGGATTGAGCAGTTTGCAGTCAAAGCCTGGCCATCCTGGATCAGTTTCACACTGCTGGGCTTGGGCGGAATCGGCTTCACGCTACTGATAGTCTATCTCCAGTCCTTTAGAGCGACTCAGGTCAATCCGGTAAAGACGCTGAAGGATGAATGATGTAGGAAGTACAAAGTACAAAGTACCAAGTATGAAGTAGCAAGTAAAAAGTACTAAGTATCAAGTAGAAGGAATAAAGATTGTAAAATCAAGTATCGAGACTATCTAACCTTAGCGCTATAAAACTTTCAAGCCCATGTGGAAAAATGATTTAAAAATTGCCTGGAGAAATCTTTTGAAAAGTAGAGTGGACACGATGATCAATCTAGGGGGGCTTACGATCGGTTTTTTCGCAGTGTTCCTGATTGCGTTGTATGTAAATTTTTCGAAGAGTTTTGATAAAGATTTACCTCAAACAGACCAATTGTATCGAGTCAATTTAAATTCTCGAGTTTCCGGTAAGGAAATGGACAAAAGCGCCCGCACTGCTCCAGCCATGGGGATGATTTTCAAAGAAGATTTGGCAGAAGTGGAGGAATTTTCCAGGGTAATTATCATGGGAGAGGTCATTGCAGGGCAGGGTGATTCTTTCGTTAGAGAAGACCAGATTTTCATCACCGATCAAGCCTATTTCGAATTTTTCGATATCAATCTGACCCAAGGAAGTGAAGAAGGAATGGGGCAGCCGCTTCAAGTCTATCTCTCTGAGCGTATTTCCAAAAAGATTTTTGGGGACAAAGACCCCGTGGGACAAAACCTGGATATAAACAGTACGAATTTCGACGGAACGGTTGAATTTGAGGTGGCAGGGGTCTATCAGGATTTACCCACCAATCGGCATCTAAGGCCCGAATTGATGATTTCATACACTACGCTCCATCATTTTATTGGTTCCGAAATCGACAACTCCTTTGACTGGCTCAATCAGTATACCTATTTGAAGTTGGCACCGGGGACGAACGTGGAGAGTCTTACAGATCAATTAAATACAAGTCTTCAGACCCACCATGGAGAACAGCTACAAGCCAGCGGTACGGAATGGGATGTGGATTTAATTGCCGTAAATGATATCCATAACAGTCTTGCCTATTCCGGAGAGTACAACCAAGGAGTGGATGGTAAAAAGCTTAGCTATTTCGTTTGGATTGGCTTTTTTGTGTTGGTCATGGTGTATCTGAATTCCATGAATATCGCTACTTCCAAAGCTCAAAACAGAAGCAAAGAAATAGGGGTCAGAAAAGTATCTGGAAGCTCAAGGATACAACTGATTAGGTTGTTTCTTATGGAGTCCTACCTAAGTCATTTTATCGCAATTCTAATTGCCTGCTTTTTGATTTTTGGCTTTGGTGACTGGGTCAATCAGGTTTTGGACTTGGGTTTGCCGATAGAAAGCCTTCAGTTGAGTAATTATATAGGATGGATTCTTTCTTTTTGGGTACTTGGGTCATTTATTTCAGGTATTTACCCTGCCTTGCTTTTGACTTCATTCTCAGCCCAAAAAGCCATTAAGGGAGAAAGCAAACTTTCTTTTCGACAGGCATTTGGCAGTCCACTTTTGGTTGTTCAATTAGTCTTTTGTCTGGTTATTCTAGCAGGGATAATGACTACCTACAAGCAGATCGATTTCATGCGAAGCAGAGATTTAGGTTTGGAGCTTGATAATAGAATAGTCGTTCGATCCCCCATGCTGTTCGTGGATGGGAGTGGCAATTATCAAGAAAAAATGAAAGCCACCTTAGGAGCCTTACCAGAGGTTCAATCCATTGCTGCAGCTAATGAGATTCCCGGAAATGAAATTTATTGGAAAACGGAAGATTTTCATCTGGAGGGAAAGGAAAAGAGCGGCGTCATGTATAGTATGTTAAGTGTAGGAGAGGAGTACTTCAAACTTTTTGATCTTAAAATATTAGCTGGAAGACAATTTAATCCAATCGGAGAAGGAGAAGAAGCCATAATCAATCAAAGGGCTCTCGCAGGCCTTGGACTGGATAATCCAGAAGATGCCTTGGGAAAAAGTTTGATTTCAGGACGCGGTGAAGCAAGAATCGTCGGAGTGGTAGAAGATTACTATCAGGAGGCAGTCAATTCTCCATTGGACCCCGTTGTTCTAAATTATTCTCCTGGAGACCTGAATTATTATATTCTGAAAGTTAAGTCACTGGATGAAGTGGAAAACCTTTTACAAAAAATTGAAAGCTCCTTTCAGGCTAATTTCCCACAGTCGCCATTTGAGTATTTTTTCCTTGACGAGTTTTTCGATAAGCAGTACAAAGCGGAACTCCAATTTCAGAAGCTTTTTGCTTTAGCTTCTTTGGTGGCCATTTTCATTGCTATCATGGGAATATTCGGTGTGACTTCTCAGGTGCTCCTGAGCAGACTGAAGGAAGTAAGTATCCGAAAAATCTTGGGAGCTTCTGCCTCTTCGATTCTAATAATGATTTCTAAGGATTATCTCTATTGGCTAGGTGCTTGTTTTTTATTGGGTATTCCTTTGGCCTATTTTCTTTTTACAGAATGGCTACAGGAGTTTCCGGTAAGAATCGATTTAGGCTGGTGGTTTTATACCCTGCCGGTACTGTCTATTTTGCTCATTTTCTTTAGTACGGCGCTGGTATTGACGATTCGAACCGTTTTTGTCAATCCGGCTAAAATTTTGAAATCAGAATAACCAACAAAACCATGCTAAAAAACTATTTCAAAATCGCCTGGAGAAACCTCCTTCGCAATAAGGTCAGAACTACAATCCATATTTTGGGTCTTTCACTGGGGATTGCAATCTGCTTTTTGATCTTTAATATCGTCTGGCATGCTTACAGTTTTGATGATTTCCATCCGGATGGAGATCGGATCTATCGTATTGTCACCGAGAATGATTATGGTGAAATGAAGTACAGCTATCCTGCTGCCCCTGGTCCTTTAGGAGAGGTTCTTGATCAGGAATTAGCAGGAATAGAACAGGTAGGTAAGATTTATACCTTGGGTGAAACTCATGCAAGTGTCCCTGATGAAAATAAGAATTTTGGAAGGAAAGATTATATCACTTTTGCTGATCCTGGTTTTTTTAAGATTTTCCCAAGGACTTGGCTTGCCGGAAATCCCGAAACTGCCCTGAAGGAACCCAATCAAGTGGTGATTTCTGAGAAAAGTCTACAGACCTATTTTCCCAACCAGTCCATCGACCAAGTAATCGGAAGAGAACTTCGCTTTGTGGATGCGGATACCATTATGGCGACCGTTGTTGGAGTAGTGGAAGATTACCAGGAGAATACGGATTTTATTTTTCAGGATTTTATCTCTTTTTCTACCATTGCAAAAAATGAAAAAGAAGACTGGTACGGACTCCACTCCTGGACCAATATCAACTCAAGCAGTCAGCTTTTTTTCAAGTCTAGTTTGGGAACGACCGCAGCTAGCCTGAAGCAGGGGCTCAAAGGAATAGCAGGAAAATACTATGCGGATGAAGAGGAGGGTAGTACCACATTTGATGTAGAAGCCTTATCCGAACTGCATTTTTCCTATGGATTGATCAATGAAGCAGGAGCATCCAAACAATTGATTAAAGGCTTATTGATCATCGGTGCTATCATCCTGATTTTGGCCTGTCTGAATTTCATCAATTTGGAAACAGCACAAGCAATTGGTCGGGCCAAAGAAGTAGGAATTCGCAAAACACTCGGTGGAAACAAGTTACAGCTTATGTTTCAGTTTTTGGCTGAAACCTATTTATTGGTTTTGGGAGCCACCCTTCTCGGTCTTTTGTTCTCTGATTTGATCTTGAAGACCTTTCAAAGCTATCTTCCTGAGGGTTTTTCAGTGCCTTATTTAGCAGCATACAATCTGGTCTTTTTATTCTTTTTTGGAATTGTATTGACCTTGATTTCAGGGGTTTATCCGGCCTTGATTTTGGCAAATTATCAGCCTCAGCGAGCACTAAAGGGCGAAAAAATGGGTTCTTCAAAATTTTCTTTTGGAGTCTTTTTGCGAAAGAATTTGACGGTCCTACAATTTACCGTTTCCATGGTCTTTTTGATTTTGGTGATGGTGATCGGTTCTCAATTGAAATACATCAGCAGTCAGCCGGTGGGCTTTGACAAGGATGCCGTGGTTTATGCCTACTTGCCATTTATGGCTGGTTTTGAAAAAGCTTCTTTGTATCAGGATCAAGTGTCCCAAATGAGTTTTGTAGAAGGAGCGAGTTTGGGAGGAGATGCGATTTCTTCTTCCGGAATCTGGACCTCTGATGTAAGTGTGCCGGTTGATACTACTGAGGCAGAGTTCTTTACCCAGGTGAAAAATGTAGATTCCTCTTTTGTGCAAGTCAATGGAGTGGAAATCCTTTCAGGAAGAAATCTAACACAAAACCGAACAGAAGTTTTGGTCAATGAAAGCTTTATGAAAGAGGCTGGAATTAGTAGCCCTCAGGAAATCTTAGGAAGTTCGATCACAATTGGTGGTGGGCCGAAATCTGTAGTGGGTATTATGAAGGATTTCAATTCCAGATCATTGAAAGAAGAAATTATGCCCATGGTATTTCTTCAAAATCCGGATTATTACAATGTGATTTCGATCAAGCTAGGAAAGGGAATCAATTTAGAATCTGCTCTTCAGAGTCTGAAAGAGTCCTTTTTGGGTGTTTATCCCTACGAAGAGGTGGATTTTCGCTTTTTGGATGAGGAGATCGCCCAGTTTTATGAGGAAGATGTGCGAATTCAAAAGGTTCTTTCTTTTTCCAGCATTCTTGCCATTATCATTTCAGGAATGGGGCTCTTTGGGCTTTCTAGTTTTACCATTTCTCAACGTCTTAAAGAGATCAGTTTGAGAAAGATATTAGGTGCTAGTATTCCCCAATTACTGGCTTTGATCAGTAAGGAATACTTGATTTTGACAGGAATCGCATTTCTTTTGGCTTCGGCGCCTACCTATTGGCTAGCAAAGCAATTTCTGCAAAGCTATGCCTACCGGATAGCCATGCCTTATTTTCAGTTTTTCTTGGGTGGAGGAATGTTGTTGACACTTTGTTTGCTGATTGTGGGTGTGCATTCATATTTGGCTTCCACATCCAATCCTGCTGAAGTTTTAAAAGACGAATAGTTATTGTTCGCTGGCGGACAAAAATGTTCGAGACTTTGACAAGTTAAAATTAAAAAAAATGCCTCTGAAGCTTTTTCAGAGGCATTTTTTATGGCATGGAAGTGGAATACTTCTATGTAAATAAATTGCGATAATGATTCAGTTAAAAGAAATAGATAAGTACATCGAGTCCCGTTTTCAGCGGATTTTTCTGTTGAAGGGTATTCATCTGGAAATAAATGAGGGGGAGTTTGTGACCTTGATGGGTCCCTCCGGTGCCGGAAAATCCACCCTTCTGAATATCCTAGGCCTCTTAGATGAAGACTATGCCGGGGATTATTTTTTTGGGGACAAAAATATTTGCTCCATGAAAGAGCGTGAGCGCTCCAGTCTTCATAAGAGTGAGTTTGGCTACATCTTCCAAGCCTATCATCTGATCGACGAATTGACGGTCTATGAAAACATTGAAACCCCCTTGCTCTACCGGAAAGTCTCCTCTTCCGAGCGGAAAAGTATCATTGCAGAGCTTTTGGACCGTTTCAACATGGTAGCCAAAAAGGATCTATTTCCCGCACAACTCAGTGGTGGGCAGCAGCAGTTGGTAGGTATCGCAAGAGCCATCGCAGGAAGACCTCGGGTTTTGCTGGCCGACGAACCAACGGGTAATCTTCATTCTGCTCAGGCGAAGGAAATCATGGAAGTCTTTCAGGAATTGCACCGAGAGGGAACGACGATCATTCAAGCGACCCATGCCCGTGAAAATGCAGAATATGGTACCCGACTTATCAATCTTTTGGATGGAAAAATCGAAAGTGATGAGAAAATTTAATCAAATCATTGTATTCATTTGGTTCGTATTGACTCCCTTGACAGGGTTTTCTCAGGATACCTTGCTTTTGGACTTTCCAAAGGCAGTGGAGCTTGGAATGAAAGCCAATCTGGAGTATCGCATCCAAGAGAATAATCTGGAGATTTTGCAAAAGGAAAAGCAAGTAGCCCTGCTTTCCCATCTTCCAAGTGTAGGAATTAATTCGAATGTCTTGAGTCAGTCAGGACAGCAATTTCAGCAAGTGGAAGGCGAAATCGTTGTGACCAATGTGACGAATAATATTGTCTCGGGTGGACTCAATGTCAATATGCCGGTATTCAATGCCGGTAGGAGAATTTTGGATACGCAGTCCGCCAAGTTGGCCTATGAGGCAGGAGAAAAGGGCTTGGAAAGAGCTAAGCAGCAAGTCATATTTGATGTCGCACAACGCTACCTTCAGGTATTGCTTGATGAGGAATTGGTACGAATTGCGACAGAAAACCTAGAAAATCAGCAGGAACAGCTTCGTCAAATTACAGGTTTTGTGGATGCAGGGATCCGAACTGTTTCTGATTTGTACAATCAGCAATCTGAGGTAGCAAGATTGGAATCGGTCTTGGTAGATGCCGAAATTCAATTGGAAAATGACCGCTGGGCTCTAGCAGAATACCTTCAGCTCCAAGCAGGCGTCACAGCAAGATTGGAACCGGTCAATCCACGGGAAGGGGGAAGTGAATTTGAAAGCCAACCCCTCAATACGCTCTACGAAATGGCTATGGCTAACCGACGGGATTTCCAACAGCAACAATTACTTTCCAATTCCTTCAAAAAAGACATGCAGGCCGCCAAGTCTATGTTTTACCCAAGGGTCTCAGCCTTCTTCAATTACAATACCTTCTTCACTTCATTGGATGAGCGTGGATTTACCGAACAGCTTTGGCGTATTTACCCTCAAAGAACATTGGGTCTCAGCATCAATATTCCTATTTTCTCAAATTGGCAAACTCGATTGGATGTGACCCGTGCAAAAATGGCTTTAGAAAATCAGGAGCTGCAAGAACAGGCACTGGATCGCAGGATTTTCCAGGATATTCAATTGGCGCAGCAAAATTATCAAGCAGCCTTAAAGCGCAGGGCAAATACCTCTGTTCAAGTCAAAGCCGCTGAAGAAGCGAAGATAGCTGTAGATGAACGCTTTCGACTGGGACTATCAAATTTTGTGGATTTGGCGACAGCCAATCAAACTCTTGTCGCTGCGAAAGCGGACCAAGCTCAAGCGATTTACACCCTGTTTTTCCAAGAAGTGCAAATGCGATTTGCCTTAGGAACTTTAGAGATTCGGCCTACCGAAAACCCTGCTACCGAATAGGTAGAGTTTTTAGAAATCAAAAATTATAAGGTAAATCTGTTTTTCTACCAATAAGAAAAGTAAACGGTTTAGAATTAGCTGTGAGGTTCAGGATCTGGAAGCTTCTTTCTTCATTCTTCCAACTTCCTACTAGAAATACAAAGAAAATAACATTAAGGCATCATTGTAGATAATCATTCCGAATCTAATCTGACTTTCATCGAAAGGCCTATATTTCCATGGGCTTGGTCTTTTTTTCTTTTTTGCTCCAAGTGAGAAGTGCGACTGTGATTAGTATCAGGATAGTGCCTATCCAATCAATTCCCAAGAAGCTTACCTCTAGCCAAAATACCGCCGTCAAAGCTGCAGATAGGGGTTCTACGCTGCAAAGTAGACTGGCTGTAGTTGCACCGATAATGGAAACCGATCTTAAGAAGAAGTAGAATGAAAGTACGGTTCCGAATAAAATGATGTAGGCAAAGGCGAGTAAGGTTTCTCCATCCCAAAGTCCGGAAAGACTCCATGGTTGGGTGAAAATCGAAAAAGTAATTCCTCCAATCAGCATTCCCCAGCCGGTAATGGCCGCAGGTGAAAATAGCCTAAGAAGTCCCACTGGTTGGATGGTGTAAAAAGCCAAGGCTAAGGCTGACAAAATACCCCAAAGGAGGGCATCTTTTGATATGACAAGCAAATCAAAGGATCCGTGAGTAACCAATAAGAAAATCCCTGAAAGCGCTAGAATTAAAGCTAAGTACTCTGTTGTGATGGGCCATGTTCTGTTTTTTACAGCATAAAAAGCTACCACGAATACAGGCCCAATGTATTGAAGAATGGTAGCGGTGGCTGAATTGGAAAGGGAGATACTGTAGAAGTAGGTAAACTGAACGGCTACCATGCCTACAATCCCAAAGAGCAAAATTTGAAGAATATGGATAGGTTTTTTCCAAACTGAAAATGCAGCCTTCCGCTCTTGGGACAGCGAAAACAAAATCAAAATGCTCCCTCCGATGATCAATCGCCAAGTAACCAGCCAGGCAGGATCCAGGTTTTTCTCCTCAAAAAGAAACTGTGCACAGGTGCCGGAAATACCCCAAAATATGGCCGAACAAAGTGCCATCAGGATGCCGGGGATTTTCTGATAAGCGGTTGCCTGTGTCATATAAGTTAAATTCAGGCGAATATATTGAGGGTTTTCGATTTTTGATTCTAGGGCCCCAAAATTCATAAATAAAAAATGAAAGAGAATCGAGACTAAATTAAGTCGGTCAGGAATACGAATAGGCTTATTGATAAACCGAATTCTTAAGCTAAATTCAACATGGAAACTCAAATTTCGCTCATAGAAAGCGATTTTACATTTGAAATAGAACCAAGTAATTTAGGCTCAGATAAAAAGCCTTCCAAGATCAATTAAATCACATTCACCAATGAAAAACTACTGGATAGCATTTTCTTTAATCACCTTCCTTTTCCTTTCCTGCAAGTCAGAAAGGTCAAGTGAAGAATCTGAGCTGGAAAACACTGCTGAAATGACAATGAGTCAGGATGGGGTAAAAATGATTCCGATCAGTACACCTTTGGGAGAGTACAAGGTATTCACAAAGCGAGTAGGGGATAACCCCGATATGAGGGTGCTGTTGCTTCATGGAGGACCGGGAATGTCCCATTTGCAGTATGGTAATTTTAAGGAGTATTTCCCGCAGGAAGGAATTGAGTTTATCTGGTATGATCAATTGGGATCGGCTCATTCGGATCAGCCCGATGATTCTTCGCTTTGGACTATTGAGCGATTTGTCGATGAAGTAGAGCAGGTTCGGCAAGCTTTGGGGCTTGATAAAGATAATTTCTATCTCCTAGGTCAATCTTGGGGAGGGATGCTCTCCATGGAGTATGCTTTTCGCCATCAGGATAAACTCAAAGGTCTCATTATTTGCAATATGATGTCGAGTCTGGATGAGTATGAAAAATATGCCAAGGAAGTCTTGGGACCACAGATGCCAGATGAGGTTTTTGCTGAATTGATGGAAATCGAAAAAAATCAGGACTTCGAAAATCCCCGTTACATGGAACTCTTGATGGAGCATCACTATCCAGAGCATGTCCTTCGTATGCCTTTGGATGAATGGCCGGCAGATGTTAATCAGACCTTGGAACAGGTCAACCCAAATGTATATGTCTACATGCAAGGCCACAGCGAATTCGGAATTACTCCAGGGGCGAGTCTAGAAGGCTGGGACGTTCGAGATCAGTTGAAAGAGATCACGGTGCCCACCTTGGTAGTAGGAGGAACCCACGATACCATGGATCCAAATCACATGGAATGGATGTCGAAAGAGGTGGCAAATGGGAGATTTTTACTTTGCCCGAATGGTAGTCATTTAAGTCAATATGATGATCCGGAGCACTTTTTCCCGGGCGTGATCAAGTTTATCAAGGATGTTAATTCGGGAGAATTTTAAAAGGCAAAAAAGGCTCTGAAATTGATCAGGGCCTTTTTTTAGTTCAAAATATTCCAGACGGCGATGAAGTGACTAACTGTCCCTCCCAAAACAAATATATGCCAAATCGCATGAAAAAACAGTCGATCACTTTTTACATAGAAAAATACCCCAATCGTATAACTTAAGCCTCCTGCTCCGATCCAGAAAAGTGTTTCCATTGAAAGCTTTTCCAGCAGATCATTGAAAAAAAAGACCGCTAACCATCCCATAGTCAGGTAAAGAATGACTGATAGGGTCTTGAACCTTCCGGTGAAAAATATTTTGAAGAAGGTGCCTACCAATACCGTCCCCCAAATGATGGAAAGGAAAATGATCGATTTGTCAGTGGTCAGAATAGCCAAAACCATGGGGGTATAGGAACCTGCGATCAAAAAGTAAATCGATACATGATCGAGTATTTGAAGCCTATTCTTTTTAATAGGGTTCTTTGCAGCATGATAAGCTGTAGAAAAGGCGTAGACCATTAGGATTCCCAAGCTAAAAGCTATTGCTCCAATGATGAACTTGATATCCCGAGTCTCTAGTGATTTTTTGACCAAGAATGGAATTCCAACTAGGCCTAAAAGTAAGCCAAGCCCATGAGAAAAGGTATTAGCCAATTCTTCTGATGGACTTTGTGGACGTTTGACTCGGGGGGTAGTGTTTTTATTGGTCACGGTTGCTGGTTTTTCCAATAGGCATATTGTTTCGGCTCCATTCACTCCAGGAACCTACATATAGTGAAGGAATTTCCAAACCTGCATAATCCATGGCAAGGAGAGTATGGCAAGCGGATACTCCCGATCCACAGTGTACAATGATTTGATCATTATTTTCAAGCAATGGCGAATATTTCTGGTACAAAGCGTCTTTTGAAAGAAAGCGCCCCTTATCATCCATGTTTTCAGTCAAAGGAATATTAATGGCACCTGGAATATGACCTGGTATCAAATCGATGGGTTCCTGCTCTCCTCGATATCTTTCTGCTGAACGAACGTCGATCACCATGAAGTCTGGATTTCCCGCTTTCTGAGCTACTTCATCCATAGAGGCAATTGGAAGGGTCCATTCGGATGCTGGATAGGAATCGACTGGATTATTGGAAGATGTTCCTTTTTCTAAAGGGAAATTCTCAGCAATTGCTGCTTGAATTCCCCCTTCCAGAACTTGAATCTTGGTATGACCAAGGGCTCTAAGCATCCACCAAAATCTAGCTGCTGAATTTGCTCCATTTTGATCATCATAAACTACCACATGGGAATCCGGACTAATTCCCAATTTTCCCAAAACCTTACAAAACTCCTTCACCTCTGGAAGTGGATGTCGACCTCCTTCAGCCAGATTTTCTTTGATATCCGCTAATTCCAAATTTGGATCTACAAAGCGTGCTCCTTTCAAATGGCTTTCTTCAAAAATTTTCTTTGGGTTGGCGCTATTTCTAGCATCAACCAATACGAAGTTTGGATTGGTGGAAAGGGATGCTAGCTCGGAAGGGGGAAGGATAGGAGACATGGACTTTTTCTTTTTTTGTAAAGCTAAAAATACCCTTAATGAAAATAAAAAATCCCATCTTTTTAGATGGGATTTTGATCGGAATTAAAACTCCTTATTTGATCTGATTCTGGAACTGCTCCATTTTCTGGTCTACTTGTGTATCTACAGGGAAGGTAATTTTGATTGCTTCCCAAGCCATAGAAACCAAAGCGGTTTTGTTGTCATTTGCAGAGATTGTGTAGACCAAACGCTCGGTATTTCCACCTCTTTCGGTAGTAGCTTTGAAAGAGACTAGGTCATCCTTAGCCAAAGCTTCCTCATCGATTTTTCCGTCTTTCATGTAATTGTAAATCCACACACCTTTGCTATTGATGTGTACGGTCCAATCTCCAGTTTCGGCAGGGGTAATAAAGATGGAATACTTTCCAGCTCGAACGTTTTTACCGGCTATTGAAACATCAGTGCTAAATTCGATGGTAGTCTGAAGATTAGCTCCTGCTCTCCAAGTCACACCATATTTTTCTATCTCTCCAAAAATCTGTCTGCCACGGACAGCAGGTGAAGAGTAATCAATACTAATTTTAGTAAACCCAACTACCTGAGATACGGTCGCTGCAGGGCTCAAGGCAGGAGTTTGTAATTGGGCTAGAGCAGAAAAGGCGAATGCAAAAGCCAAAAAAGCTGTAAGAGTAAAGAGTTTGATGTGTTTCATTTTATTTGGGATTATGGATTTTTTGATTTTGAAATAAACCCAAATTTAATCGAGAAGTTCGAATTGGGACAAAAAAAGAAGCCGGACCTCGCGGCCCGGCTTCTTTGCAGATCATTTAAATCAATTTGGGTTGAATGTAATACCCGCAATGATGAAGGTTCCTAGATCTGAATTTTGAGGCTTACTCAAAATATAGATAGGATGTTTTTCAGCACCTGAGTTTTTATTCATTGGTATTGTAGCCTGTCCATACATGACTGGCATATTCGGGTCTTTCACCACTGGTCCTTGGGTGTAAGTTCCTGATCCGATGAGTTCTCCAGTAGGACTTCCGTGTCGGATCTCAAAGTCCACAGGTGTGGTTATCGGTTCTTGGGAAGCCACAGTGAAGGTAACTGATCCGATGCCATTCATATCTAGTGCAGGAAGTGCAAAATGACCCGCCTCGGAAGGAACAGTCAACAGGTTTCTACCTCCAAAGGCCATCGCTGCATAGCCATTCAGGTCACTGGCAAGGCCAGGATCAACAGAGTTTGAGATCAAGTATAAGGAATTACTTCCTGTCATTGGCTTAACATCAGTGCCGCCTGCATCTGTGTATGAGGCATTGATCATCAATGCACCCATTGGAGAAGGTGCCTTACCCATGGTTGGATCAAGTGTTCCAGTTGCAGGTAAGCTTGGCTTCTGCTCTCCTTTGAGTGAGAAGATATAGGCGATCAAAGCATTCAAATCTGATTCTTTTAGATCTGGATTAGCAGGCATTACGGTTTCACCCCAAACGCCTCCGCCTCCATTTTTAATCTTATCCATCAAGTAACCCCGATCTCGAGTTCTATATTTAGCAGCTACTGCTGTGTATGCAGGGCCAATAGACTTTTCATTTTCCTTGTGACAAGTTTTACAAGTGAGCGATTGGACGAGGGCTTTTCCTGTCATTGCTTCACTCATCACCTTGTGACCCATATCTGCTTCAGCCTGATCAAATCCTTCAATGTAATCCGCAGCCACATAAAGCTGGCTCATATCATCGGTAGCATGATCTTCATCTGTCACATTGACTTGGTATGCAACTCGCTTGCCTGGGAAATAGAATGATTGATTTCCTTGAACAGTAATGCTTACTTCAGGAGCACTGTTACCAGCATATACAACAGCTTTTGGACTTTCACCCGCCAAACCGGAAGGATCAGAAGCACTTACCGTTACTTCATACTCACCGATTTGATCAAAGGTTGTGGTTAAGGTAGGTCCTGAACTTGTTTCGGTTTTTCCGTTTCCAAGATTCCAAGTGTAGGAGATGGGATCACCTTCTGGATCTTCTGCCTCAGCAGTGAACGTCACAGTCAATGGTAATACTCCGGATTCCTTATCGGCAGTGACTGCTGTGACAATTGGAGCTCGGTTTCCTCCATTGAAATCAATTCTAGCAAGTCCGGAGTCTGCATTTTTACTGAACCATCCCGTACCATATTCCAAAATGTACATTTTGCCATCAGGCCCCATTTCCATATCAATTAGGGAATTGAATTTGGTTCCGGCCATGAATGGCTCCATTTTGGAGAAGTCACCGTTTTCTTCCATGGTGACAACTTTCACCCAGCCTCGAATCCAATCATAGATGAAGAGTTTTCCATCAAAGTAATCCGGGAATCTTGTATCGGCAGGATACATGTCCGAGTAATAAACTGGGCCAGCCATGGCATTTCTTCCTCCCGTACCTACTTGAGGGAAATCCGGGGATTTGTCATAAGGATACCAAATAAAGGCTGGTTGGGCAGCAGGCAATTCAGTAATTCCCGTATTGTGAGGAGAGTTATTCACTGGCTTTGCTGGATCGAAAGCAGGTCCGCTTTGTCCTGATTCGTAATTAAATTCGGTATAAGCGTAGTTGTTTCCCACAAAGTATGGCCATCCAAAATTACCTGCTTTTCTAGCTTGATTGACTTCATCATAGCCTTTAGGACCTTTAATTCCCATGGAGTCAGCACGTGCATCCGGTCCTACTTCACCCCAATATAGGAATCCATTTTTCTGATCTACTGAAATACGATAAGGGTTTCTGTTTCCCTGTACGTAGATTTCAGGTCTAGTTCCCTCTGTTCCTGGAGCATAAAGGTTTCCTTCAGGGATTGTATAGCTTCCATCTTCGGCTACTTTGATCCTTAGGATCTTACCTCTGAGGTCATTTGCATTACCTGAACTTCTTCTGGCATCCCATTGCTTGCGTCCATCTCGTGGATCAAGGGGAGCATAGCCATTGAGCGTGTAGCGAGAATCATTTTGGTTGAAAGGAGTGGAATTGTCGCCCAATGAAAGGAAGAGATTTCCATCCTTGTCAAAGGCAATGGAACCACCTGTATGACAACAGATATATCGATCTGATGGCACGTCCAAAATGACTTTTTCGGAATCCATATCCCAAACGCCATCTTTGAATACGAAGCGGGAAAGCCTGTTGATTTCTTCGTCTCCAGCTGGAGAGTAGTATACAAATACAAAGTTATTAGAGGCATAATTTGGATCTTTTTGGATACCCATCAATCCTTCTTCAGCATTGACTCCACGTACGCCACTTTGCCAATAAACATCCAATTTGGCTACTTCCTGAAGGCTTTGCTCTGCCTCATTCCAGAATAAGATTTCCCCTCTTCGCTGCGAAATCAAAATATCCAGATTAGGTAAAACCGTCAATTCAGTTGGTTCGGTAAATTCACCTACAGCAAGCATGGTTTTAGAAAAGCGGTTTTCCTCAGGAGTACGCTTTTGGGAAGCCTGAGAATAATCAAGGGCCATATTTTCACCAATGGCATACTGAATGCCAGCCAGGAGATGCTTCAAGAAATTTTCCTCTTGGTAAGATTCCTTGGTATGTCCTCCTCCTGTGTAGAATGCTCTTCCGCCATCGAATTCATGATACCAAGCGATGGGGTGATCGCCCATATCCAAGCCACCCTGATAGGATGATTCGTCAAGCATTAGCAGTTTTTTTGTGTCAGGATTGATTTTTTTGTAGGAATACCATTCATCTGTACGCTCCCAAGACTCAGGCAAAAAGTCCACAGATGGATGTTTTTCAGCAGTTTTTGTAATGACACCCGACTGAACATTGGGATGTGGATCATTGATACCTGGATGGTCAGCAAAATATCCTCCCACCAATTTATTGTACCAGCCCCACTCATACTCGGTGTCTGCTGCTGCGTGGATACCCACATAGCCACCTCCGGATTGAATGTATCGCTCAAAATCAGCTTCCTGATAATGATTCAATACATCGCCGGTAGTACTCAGCCAGATGACTGCAGCATATTTTTCAAGGTTCTCTTCATTGATGTCCTCAGCATTATCGGTAGCATCTACCTCAAATCCATTCTCAGCCCCCAGTTTTTGGATAGCTGCGACCCCGTCAGGGATAGACTCATGATAGAATCCTGCGGTCTTGTGGAAGACCAATACTTTTGGCGCACCCTCTCGCTTTTTGGAGCAAGAGCTAAAGAGAATTCCGCCGACCACTATTAGGGTGAATAGGGTCAATAGGTTTCTTAGGTTTTTGTTAAAATTCATGTAATCGTAATTTTTTGTCAAAATAGACAATTTTGAAAATTGAAGAGCTAAATAACTGAAATTCGGTGGATTTCGGTGATGGAATGCTCTATTTTTTCAAAATGATACAATAATTTTTTTTCCAGTTAAAAATTCATTCAAGTCCGATTGAGGGATCTGATTTTTACAAGGGTAAAAAAGGGGGAAATAGAAAATTGAAAAAGGAGGGGAAATGATTAATCAAGTCCCAAAATGATATGGGCTCCGGAGGAGATTTCTACTGAAATAAAAATGGCTTGTCGATTAAATCTAGCCAGATATTCACTCCCTATTCTATCTTGAAAGTGTTTTATTTGGCTCTTCCTCATCAAATTGATGGTACAGCCACCAAATCCTCCTCCCATCATTCTAGCCCCTAAAACACCCGGAAATTCCCAAGCTTTTTCTGCCAAGAAATCCAATTCGGGACAGGAAACCTCATAGTCTCTGCTAAGGCTTCGATGAGACTCATTCATTAGCTTTCCAAATGCTTTCAAATCACCTTTTTTTAGGCAATTAGCGGCTAGCTGTACTCTTTCGCATTCGGTGATCACATGTTTGGCTTTTGGGAAAAGAGAGGAGGGAAGCAGTTTCTCGGCCTCGTCCAGATTCTCATTTTTCAAGTCCCTCAAAGTTTGAATATCCGGGAAAATTGCTCGGAGTAATTGAACGCTTTCTTCACAAGCGGCTCTCCGTTGATTGTATGCCGAGTCTGCAAGAGAGTGCTTCACATTGCTATTGACTAGAAGTAACGAGTACTCACCGAGATCAATTGGGATTTCCTGATGCTGATTGCTTCTACAATCTAATAGGAGGGCGTGGTTTTTTTTTCCAAAAGCTGAAGCGTACGGATCCATAATCCCACAATTGACCCCTGCGAATTGATGTTCTGAGTTTTGAGCGTATTTAGAAATGGAAAGTGGATTGAGCTTTAACCCAAAAAGTTGAGAAAGTGCTGTTCCGATCGAGACGGATAAAGCTGCGGAAGAAGATAGACCTGCTCCTAGGGGTATATTTCCCCCAATCACCATATCAAAACCTTCAAAGGGATAACCAGCCTGTTTCAACTGTGCTAAAAACCCCATCACATAAGTGCTCCAATGCCCTTTTTTGGGTGAAAAGCTCTTCCAGTCAAAGGTGAATTCTTCTCCAAAATCCATGGAGTACAAGCGACAAAATGGAAGTTTATTTTTCTGAACTCCTGTCCAAATTCCAAATTGAACTGCTGCTGGGAATACAAAGCCTTCTTGATAGTCGGTATGCTCCCCGATGAGGTTGATTCGGCCCGGGGCAAAAGCAATGATTGGATTTCCTCCGAAATATTGATGGAAATGAGCCTTTAATTCTGAGGTCAAATCAAATTGATTTTTGGGATGACTTTCTTGGAACAAGTGTCGTGTCCAAAACGATGGAAATTGGATCATCAGAAGCCAAACCGTCCAACTGATCCAAAAGGTGACTGACAGCAAGCTTACCCATCTCGTATCCAGGTTGGGAAACAGTGGTCAGGGGTGGCTCCACTACAGCCGAGGTAGGATTATTAGTGAAACCTGCCAATGCTATCTGCTCCGGAACTTTCAAGCCAATGCTTTTCCAGTAGGTGAGTACATCTACCGCTACTGGATCTATCATGCAAAAAACAGCGTCTGGCAAGGGATCCATTTCAGCTATTTCTTTGGCTATCTGGATATTACCGCTTTCTGTCAGATCCGATACTTTGATGAAGTCAGGATTTTCTTCCATTCCATACTCTTTAAGTGCTTTGAGGTATCCTTCTTTTCGTTTTTTGGAAATGTAAAGATCCTCAGGACCTGAAACATACACAATGGAGCGACAACCTGTCTCTAGCAAATGGTTGCTTACTTGATAAGCTCCTCCGGCATCATTGAATGTTACTTTTGAAACAGGGATATCCTCTTGCACTCTATCAAATAGCACAAATGGGATTTCACGGTTATAAAGCTCAAAAAGATGCTCGTAATGGTTGGTTTCGCGGCTAAGTGAAATCAATAAGGCGTCTACTTGTGAAGCTACCAAGGTTTTGATGTTGGCAATTTCCTGATCAATGGATTCATTGGATTGGCAAATCATCACATTATACCCTCTTGAATTGGCGTGATCTTGAATACCGCTAATACAGGATGCAAAAAAGTGCGAGGTAATCTCTGGTACGATGACCCCCAGGGTTTTGGTACGGCTGATTCGAAGACTCTGAGCCAATAAATTGGGCTGGTAGTTCATCTCCTTCGCCATTTCCACGATTTTCCGCTTAGTCTCTTCATGGAGCTCAGGGGAGTCCTTCAATGCTCTAGAAACAGTAGATACAGAAACCCCCAATTTCTTGGCGATTTCTTTCATTGTGACCTGATGCCCTTTTTTCATGATAACTCTTTTTTAGAAAATCAAATAATACAGCAAATTGAAAAGAATACTCGATTCCCTTACGAAATGTTTGAATTTCGGCAATTCAAATCCTTTTACATTAGCAATATTGCAAAGATTTAGCAGAAAACTACTATTCTTGGAAAACAGTGAATAAAACCGTCTCACCCACGGCTTGGAGTGGTTTTTTGTCGATCAAGTCCAGATTATCCTGATGGGTGTGATGATAATGCCCAAACCCATACTGTGGAGAAAACTCAATAATGTCGATCATAGGAATCTGCGCATATTTATTGACAAAAAGGTGATCATCCAAGATTTCCGGAGAGTCTTGATTGATGAAAAATGCCGAATGTCCCAATTTAGAAGCATGATCCCATACTTTTTTGAGAATGCCGGAGGCGTATTGTCTGGAGTAGCCTTCTCGGTAGAATCGAGCTCCTTTAGCACCTACCAAATCCACCAAAATACCGTAGTATGCTGAGTAGTTTGGAGTGTGCTTATTTTGTGACCAATGCTGTGAACCCAAACACCACCAAACTTGAGAATTGTCTCTTACACGAGCTGTTTCTGGCTCTCCATCGTCCTCTCCGTCAAATAGGATAATGTCGATTCCCACATCCGGTTTGAGATCACCGGAACCGATTACTCGAGCTATTTCCATCAGGACGCCGACACCTGAACCTCCATCGTTTGCACCATCGATAGGTTCATCGATCCGCTCAGTGTCTTTATCAGCGATTCTGCGCGTATCCCAGTGAGCTGCCAGCAGGATTCGTTTGGTAGCCTGAGGATTATAGGATGCAATGATATTGCTGAGGTCCCAAGTGAGTCCATCATAGGTTTTAGCTTGAAAGTCCTGCGTTTGAACTGACCAATTCCAAGACTCAAGCTGATCGATAATCCAAGCTTTGGTATTAGCATGTCCCGTGGTGCCAGGAACCCGGGGTCCAAAACTTACCTGCTTTTCAATAAAGGCATAAGCCGAATCAGCACTAAAGGTAGGGTAGGGCTTGACTACCACCTCGGGAACTTTGGTTTCGGTAGTTTTTTCAGATGAACAAGCCCAGGCGAATGCCGACAAAAGCAAAATCCAGATTCTATTCTTCATATGCCCAGTCAATCTTGTCTTTCATATCTTTGACTACAAATCCCATAGATTTTAATCCAGCACGAATTTCATCTACTTTTTGGTAATCTCTCGCTGTTTTAGCCTCTCCATAGAGTTTCAAAAGAAGATCAAGCATAGGTTCTTGTACTTCACTTTTTTCTTCCATAAGACCCAGAATGTCCACCACGAATGTGATGAAAGTTTCCTTGAGTTTTTGGAAAACTACTTCTCCCAAAGCCGCCGATTTCAACTGACCCGTGAAAATGGAGTTGATCTTTTTCAGTAGGTTGAATAGGTGGCCGATGGCTTGAGCTGTGTTGAAGTCATCATCCATGGCTCTGTAGGCATTTGCAATACTGGATTCGATTTGCTGGATTTGCTTTTCATCCAATTCCACTCCGTTTTCAGGCTGGAATTCAAGTATTCTGGCAATTCGAAGTCCATTGATCAGCTTTTTGTAACCTTTTTGAGCTGCTTTCAGTGCCTCATTGGAAAAGTCCAAAGTGGAGCGGTAATGAGCTGTCAGCATGAAATAGCGAATAGTCATTGGGCTGTAAGCTTGCTCGAGCAAGTCATGACTGCCGCTGAAAAGCTCTTGCAGCGTGATGAAATTGCCCAAAGATTTTCCCATCTTCTGCCCGTTGATGGTAATCATGTTATTATGCATCCAGTAGCGGGCAGGGTCCTGATGATTGCAGGCATTTCCCTGAGCAATTTCGCATTCATGATGCGGAAACATCAGGTCCATTCCACCACCGTGAATATCAAACTGATTGCCCAGATATTTGGAGCTCATCGCGGTACATTCGAGATGCCAGCCAGGAAAACCGATTCCCCAAGGTGACTCCCATTTCATCAAGTGCTCGGGTGCTGCATTTTTCCAAAGGGCAAAATCTACAGCATTCCGCTTTTCTCCCTGACCGTCCAAGTCCCGGCTTCCACTCATCAGTTCTTCTAGGACACGGCCAGAAAGCTTACCGTATTTATAGGATTGGTTGTACTTCAATACATCAAAGTAAACCGAGCCATTGACTTCATAAGCCAAGCCTTCTTTGAGAATGGACTCAACCAAAGCAATCTGCTCTGGAATGTGCCCAGTTGCACGAGGTTCGATGCTTGGCTTCCAGGTATTGAGGGCGGCCATATCCCGATGGTAGGTGTCCGTATACTGCTGAGCTACCTCCATGGGTTCGAGTTGCTCCAGTTTGGCTTTTTTGGCGATTTTATCCTCGCCTTCATCCGCATCACCAGTCAGGTGACCTACATCGGTAATATTGCGAACGTAGCGCACACGATAACCCAAATGAGTCAAATAGCGATTGACCGTATCAAAGGTGACTGCGGGTCGGGCATGTCCTAAATGGGCATCACCGTAGACAGTGGGACCGCAGACATACATGCCTACAAATGGCGGGTTGATGGCTTGAAATTCTTCTTTTTCCCTGCTAAGGGTATTGTAGAGTTTGAGATTATGCGACTTCATAAGTCTTCAAAAGTACGAATTACGAATGATGAAACACGATGAGTAGGTAGTCTGGTTTCAATGAAAGCGCAAAATAGCTGAAAAATAGGGGAGATTGAAGTAAGGGAGGAATCTTAGCATGTTTTATTTAAGGGTTTCAAAAATTTATATTTTCTAGCCCTGATTTCTTCAATAGATCAAGAAGCTTTTCTTTTGGGAGGTTGTCAAATTCACTTTTATCAAAAATGTGGCTTAGGTAGACTTCTTGATCTTTGTCTACGAAAAAATAGATTTTTATAGCACCTCCAATCAAGTCTTGATTATCCTTTTAGGCAAACATCAATTTACCTTTAGGCTTCGGGATGGGCCTCCCAATTTCATTTGCTGTTTCAATCCATTCTTGAATTACAATTTCAACATTTTGAAGAGCTTCTAAATAACTAGCTCCATCGGCAGCACAGCCAGCAAGTTCTGGAACTTCAGCAATGAATGATTCGTCAGCCTCGCTCCAGTAAATAATAATTTCGTATCGTGGGTCAGTCTTCACTTTTTTTTACACTTAATTGATACTTCAATATAATTAATCTTACTTGTTTTACCTGATAAGGTTTTGCCTTACTATTTTTTTCTTGAAGATTAAGGATCTCTTCCACATCATCTTTGCTAAATATGTGGTGACTGCCTTTTATCCTTTCCGAAAAACCAAAAATCAAAATCAAATTTCTTAATTCTAGAAAGCTAATATTATTATCTGAGCTTCCTGAGAGGATTTTGGCTATAAGTTTTTCATACTTACCCATATTCTAAATTAATCTATTTTTTGAATTTGGTATTCATTTTTGAAATCGATTTCCCCAACAAAAAAACCTCCGATCCCAATGGAACCGGAGGTCTTTGAAACTCAGAGACAAGACCTTCGAGGTTTTCAAAACCTCAAAGGTCAGCCTATTAATGCTTAAAATGTCTGACTCCTGTCATCACCATGCTCATGCCATGAGAATCGCAGAAGTCGATGCTGTCTTGGTCCTTGATGGATCCACCCGGCTGTACCACAGCAGTGATTCCCGCTTCATGGGCGATTTCCACACAATCTGGGAAGGGGAAGAAAGCATCCGATGCCATCACCGCACCCTTCAGGTCAAAGCCAAATTCCCCCGCTTTGATAATTGCCTGTCTCAATGCGTCAACTCGTGAAGTTTGTCCTACACCGGAAGCGAATAGCTGAGAATCGTTGCTCAACACAATCGTATTAGACTTGGTATGCTTGCAGACTTTAGCTGCGAAAACCAAAGCGTCTAATTCTTTTTCAGAAGGAGCAACTTTGGTCACTACCTTAAAATCCTCCTTGCTTTCTGTAGCCAAATCCTTGTCCTGCTCGATAACTCCATTAAGCAAGGTCTTGATCATTTTGGTACCTGGCAAGGCCATTTTTTGGCGAAGCAGGATTCTATTCTTTTTGCCTTTTAAAACTTCCAAAGCTTCCTCTGTAAACTCAGGTGCAATCAATACCTCAAAAAACAAGGAATGCATTTCTTCAGCTGCGGCTTTATCGACGGTTTTATTGGTCACCAATACGCCACCAAAAGCAGAAGTGGTATCAGCGGCAAAGGCTTTCTGATAAGCTTCTTTCACTGAATCAGCCGTGGCACAACCGCAGGCATTGGTATGCTTGAGGATGGCAAAAGCAATTTGGTCAGAGAATTCGGCAATCAAGTTGACTGCTGCATCTACATCGACCAAGTTGTTGTAAGAAAGCTCTTTTCCGTTTAGTTGATCGAAAAGGTTCTCCAAATCACCATAAAAATGAGCCGCTTGATGTGGGTTCTCTCCATAGCGAAGTGCTTTAGCTTTGCTTTCCGAAACCTTCAAGGCTGGAATATTTTCGCTTTGGTTGAAATAGTTGAAAATATGGGTGTCGTAATTGGAAGAAACTTGAAAAGCCTGTGCGGCAAAGTATCTTCTATCTTCCAAAGTAGTTCCTCCATCTTGCTCCGTCAATTTTGCCTCCAATTCAGCATATTGATTTTTGGAAGCAATGATGGTTACATCTTTGAAGTTTTTGGCAGCGGCTCGGATCAAAGAAATTCCTCCGATGTCGATTTTTTCGATGATATCTGCCTCAGAAGCTCCGGAAGCTACCGTTTCCTCAAAAGGATACAAATCCACAATGACCAAGTCGATTGCCGGAATGTCAAATTCAGCTGCTTGGGATACATCGCCTTCATTTTCCCTTCGATACAAAATCCCACCGAATACCTTTGGGTGGAGGGTTTTCACTCTTCCTCCAAAAATGGAAGGGTAGGAGGTCAACTCTTCAACCGGAATGACTTCAGCTCCTTGTTCTTCTATGAATTTTTGGGTGCCGCCTGTGGAGTAGATTTTCACTCCATGTTTTTTCAGAAGGGCGATGATCGGTTCAAGATTGTCTTTGTAAAAGACTGAAATGAGGGCAGATTCGATTTTTTTGACAGCCATTTTTTGAATGGATAGGTTTGGATTTCAATGAAGGGGCAAAGGTAGGAAAAAAGGCTTTAAAGCCTTAAAGAGATTCAGGTTAAAACTTTGATAAAGGAATTTGATCACTTTTTCCCCGATATCCCAATCTTTGGTATTCGATCTGAGATGAGTTAAAGCGGAAATTACTATTTTGGAAGAGAAACAAAATCAAATTCGGTTTTAAGCTTTTGAAGATGAAGTTTACTTTTTTTTGGTTGTTTTTTCTGTCTTTCTGTTTTATTCAAAATACTGCTTTCGCACAGTCGGATACTAATTTGATTCTTACTTTGAAAGAGAGACTGGAAAACGTGTCTACCGTCGAAGAGGAGGTAGGCCTGCTCAATGATATAGCCTGGGAATACTACTATCAGAATTTTGACAGCGCGATGTATTACGCCAACCTAGCATTGGCTAAATCCGACGAACTGGAGGATGAGTATTGGCAGTCAGTATCGCTAGAGATGAAGGCGATTTTGATGGAAATGTCCGGTCAGTATGAGGAGGCGATTTCATTGTATCTGGAGGTTATTCCTCTTCGTCAAAAATCAGGTGGTGAAGGTTTGGAAAATACCTACAACAACATGGCGGCACTTTTTCAAAATCAGCAGAATTATGAGACATCTCTTATCTATTTTAAAAAATCCCTTGAAATCGAGGAGGAACGAAATAATCAAAATGGAATAGCTGCCTGTCTGATCAATTTGGGTATTTCTTACAAAAACTTGGGGAAACTGGATACTGCAGGAGTGCTCTTCCGGCAAGCAAATATACTCTCGGAAGCCATCAAGGACTCAGTGCTGATGATACATAGCAGCCTCAGCTTAGGAGATTATTTTTACCAAGATAATAAGAAAGACTCGGCTACCTACTTTTACGAAATGGCTCGGGTTAAGGGGCTTGCTACCAATGATCTAAACTCGGTAGGCGTGGCTCTTCAGGGCTTGGGCAATCTGGCAAGGGAGGAAGGACGGCTTGGGCCTGCGCTGGATTACCTTGATCAAGCAGAAAATTACCTGAATACTGTGAAGAGTTTTCTAGGTCTAAGTAATGTTTACTTCAGCAAAGCCAAACTACTCAAAGCCTCAGGTAAGCACCAAGAGGCCACAACATACTATGACAAATATATCGCGCTCAATGATTCCCTGAGAACGATGGAAATTCTCCGACTGACCGCTGATATGGAACAAAAGTATGAGTCTGAACGAAAGGAGCGACAAATCACCGAATTAGAGCTTCAAGCCGCCGAACAAGAGCTTCAAGTTCGCGCCAATCGGGCCCGTTTGAGTTATCTGGTTGTGGTGGCTTTACTACTCTTATTCCTAGGAGGTTTTTATGCTTATCGCTACCGAACGCAGCGAAAGAATTCCCTGATTCTGTCACAGAAGAATAAAACCATTGAAATAGCCCTAAAAGACAAAGAAGTCTTGCTGCAGGAGATCCATCATCGAGTCAAAAATAACCTACAAGTCGTCAGTAGCCTTTTGAGTATTCAGGGGAGAGAAATCGAAGATCCCAAAGCGCTTGAGGCAGTGAAGGAAAGCCAAAACCGGGTCAAGTCCATGGCTTTGATTCATCAGTATCTCTATGGAGAGCATGATCTGAAGAGCATCAATATGCAGGAATATGTAAGTCAATTGAGCCAAAATCTATTTGATACCTACCGGCTGGACCGGGACCTCGTTGAACTGAAGCTGGAGATTGAGACTATTCACTTGGATGTGGATACTGCCGTGCCGTTGGGGATTATTTTGAATGAATTGATCACCAATTCGCTGAAATACGCCTTTCCAGAAGGACAAGGTGGACTTTTGGAAGTTAGTCTTTTCGAAAGGGAAAACTGCTTGGTTTTAATGGTGAAAGACAATGGCATAGGACAAATTGCGGGGAAACATTCTGGTACCAATTTCGGAATGAAATTGATTCGTGCTTTTGAGCATAAGCTGGGTGCTGCGATCGAAATAGTTTCTGAGAACGGCTATCAAGTCACCTGTAAAATTTCAAAATACAAAAGAATATGGCTAGAAGATATCGCATCCTGATCGTCGAAGATGAGCCCTTGATCGCGGAGGATATCAGGGGCTATTTGGAGGACAGTGGATTTGAAGTGCTTGGTGTGGCACATGAGGGCGAAGAGGCTTTAGAAATTTTGAAATCCAGTCAGCCGGATGCTCTTTTATTAGATATCAATTTGGGAGATGGGATGGATGGAATTACCCTTGCGGGTGAAATTCGGAAAATCTATGAGTTTCCTTTTGTATTCCTCACGAGTCATGCCGATAAAGCTACTTTGGAGCGCGCCAAGCAAACGATTCCATCAGGTTATCTTTTGAAGCCTTTTGATGGTAATAGCCTCATGACATCATTAGAGGTAGCTATTTTTAACTTTCAGCATGCAAGACAAAAGTCTCACAACTTTGATTTTAAAAAAATAAACGATTTTCTTCCGAATGCTCTGAGCGAGCGGGAATTGGAACTAGTCGAGCAACTCCAAACCGGCAAAACCAACCGGGAAATAGCAGATCAACTTTTTATATCCGTCAATACGGTGAAGACTCATTTGCAGCATCTTTTTGAAAAGCTAGATGTGAGTAATCGAACTCAAGCGCTATTTCGAATCAAAGAACTTCTGGAGCATTAATCAAGCTTTCGCAAACTTGACAAAATCACCCAAATGGGTGAGGATGCCAAATGATAAGCTAATGATATTGTGTCATCAATTTTTAGCAAGAAAGATGATGACCATTCGGAAGTCCAAACTATTCAAATATTCTTTTTCACTGATCCTCTGTGAGCTGAGCGAAAGTGTCCTGCTTTTCTCAGGGGTTTTTCTTTTTGCTTTTGGACATGGGGAAGCCATCGGGGTGATAGGCTTGTTAGATACTTTTTTACTTTGCTGCTTTGCTATCGGCAATGCCTTGGCGGATAGTTACCATAATTTTTACACCAGAGCAAAGCAAAACAGCCGGCTTCCCCTTGCCAAGAGCATTTTCAATCGCTCTTTATGGGTGTTTTTAGCTCAGGGATTTAAGGTATTTCTAGTCACAGCTTTACTTGGGGTTCTACTAAGCGGTTGGATGTCCAGCGAATCGATTGAGATTTTTATCCAAAGTCTTCCGCTCTTATTGGTTTTAGTCTTGGTATTCTTTGCAGGACTTAGTCATCATGCCTTGTTAGTTGGGATGGGAAAGCTAAAAACCGTCGGTATTCTTGCACTCATCTCTATTGTGGTCAATACCAGTTTGATTTTAGGATTGCAGCAGTTTGCAGGTGAAGTATTTGATCCGGTTACCATGGTTTTGATTGCGGGGATTTGTTCGGAGTTACTTTGGCTGATTTTACTCCGCATTCATATCAACTCATTGCTAAGTGGGGTAGAGGCAAATTCAGCACCCTCAGCTAGACTTCAAAAAGTAATCGTCAAAGCTGGTTTTTTACCCGGGCTGGCAGTCTTCTTTTTCTACTTGTTCACGTATTTATTTATGGGATATCTGACGATCTGTTGTGCAGCTTCTGAGGTGATGTATTTCTCCATGGTGTTTGCACTTTGGAGCGTGATGATGGCTCCAGCCAATGGTGCCTATGAGGCAGCATTGCATCTTTTCTCAAAGGAGTGGAATTCTGGAAATCTTGAACGATTCGAAGCTATCAAGAGATCAGTGACAAGCTTATCATTCCTTTTGAGTTTGGGAGTTTTTTTTGCCCTTTCCTGGGTACTGATTTATACCATGCCTGGAGATCCATACTTGTGGTTAATATTGATGTTGTTACCCATATTGGCTCTTCTCAATAGTCGAACAAAATTTGGGTTTTTATCCCTTTTTGTTCAGATCCGTATCAGTCGCTACTCTAGCTTGAAGGTGGTATATGCGGGAATTGTCATCCTTACCTTGATGGCTTTCTCCATATTTTTTCAAGTAAATACACTTATTTTGATTCTTACACTTTTGGTGGGACAGGCTGCTTTGTGTTCCTTACTTTCTAGAGAAATTTGCTGGTCAAAATTTGTTATCCCGCAGTTTATTCGCTTCACCAATTTGAAAAGGGAGCTTCTTAGGGGATAGCCTAAACCTGATACCAGTCCTCTTCTTGATAATCCTTAAATCGGGATCTCCATTCCCTATTCCAAATGATCAGATAATGATCGCTTTTTTGCATGGCTCGGTACCCGAAAAGGTGTAGGATAGGCTTGGCTAGAAATTTTGCAATTCGTAAATCAACACGCATCGCATCTTTTTCTGGAGACGCCCATTGCACTCCTGGTAGCCAAGTGATGAGTCGGTCTAGTTTTCTTTTCCGAAGAAAGGCAGATAGGCTTAAAAATAACTGGGGTGTTTTCCGAATCAGGAAAAATCCATCCCTACCTTGAGCTTGATAAAGCGGCATAAAAATCTGTGTGTTCTCAGGTGAATAAACTTCTTTACCCCCAGAAATTGCAAGTTTTTCTCCCTTTGTCACCTCTTGAAAACTTTTAAATCCTGGATTCATTTTGAATTCACTCTCAGGCTCAACCTCAAATCGGAAAAAGATCTCATAGAAATCCTGGAAATAACCATATTCCTCCTTCCAGACCTTCAAACTCTCCTCAACCTTCATGTTTATGGAGTCACAACTTCCTGCAAAAGCAAGAGAAAGCTGAATGAATCGTTCATGATTTTGGACAGAAATAGGGTCTGTATGCTGACCTCCTTCAAAACCAAATGATACAAAACCCAACTCATTGATATAGGAAAGCACCGGTCCTTCGATATATTCCTCTATTCCCAAAATAAGCGGTAGGGGATACTGCTGCGCAAAAGCACGATTAATCAGGCTGTCATTGACTGGTATAAAAGGGATGGACTGACTGGAAGTCGTGTGTAGGTCGAAAAAATACAAGGGACCTGATTGGTTTTGAATAATCTCCTGAATCAGGGCAAATAGCTCCGCTAATTCAATTTCATCTTCATTTTCAGGTTGGAAGTTGTCTTTTGAAAGTGCTGCAATATTTTTTTTGGTCCAAAGTCGATTGAGGTCTTTCTCTTCAAATCGCTTGCCCTTTTGGAGTGCGCGGAGATTTCCGGCTAGAGCTGTTACTTTTCCTCTTATGGGGATTTTTTCCTTTCGAATTCTTTGAAGGACATTTCTTAAGGCCCAAACTCCCGAAGGTTCATTTCCGTGAATTCCGGCAAAGAAGATCAGGTGTGGCCCAGGTATTTCTCCCTCTATTTGGTCTATGACGCGATCAAAGTCAAAATCGGTTTGAATAGGTGGGCTTAGCTCAGACACTTTTGATGTTTTCCAAATCCTTAGTAGTGATAATTCCGACTAGATAGCCGTTTTGAACTACCGGTAAGCAGCCAATCTCTTTTTCTTTCATTAGTTCAATGGCATCCTTTATTGGGGTGGAGGGCTTTGCAACAATTACCTCCTTTACCATGATATCTTGGGCAAGTAGCTCTGAGGAGTTATCGTGGATTTCATCCCAAAACTGCCGAAGATGACTATAAGTAATGATCCCTACCAAGCGCTCTTTATTGTCCACAACGGGCAGGTGATGAATCTTATTCCAATGCATAAATTCCAGGGTTAACTTGGCTGAATCCAAGGAATCGGCGGTTATAAGTGTTGTAGTCATGATATGCCCAACATTCCCGGCTTTAGTTTCAAAAGCTTCAAATTGATGGGTTTCCGGCCATTGGTGAACCGGCGTTTCATCTTGTTGATTCTCGTAGATGGCTTGAGTCAAGGCTACAATAGCATCATCGGTTTTGTGCTTCTTTTTGAGATGTCTGAAGTTTTTGATCATCCATTGTGATCCTGTTTGCTTCTGGCATCGGTTTCGGATGATTCCCAGATACTTGTCTATACTATCTTGGGCAAGTCCCATTTTCTGTAGCCCAGCAGCTGCCAAGGGTAGTAATTCATTTAGGATTAATTCGCTTGCAGGGATGCTTTTACCCATCCAGTTTAAGCAGGTTTCATTTCCATAGCGTGCTGCCCTTACAAAATTGGATTTTGCTTCTTCAAACTCCATTTGCTCGGGTAGATTATCATATTCCTTTGGTCTTCCCTGCATCAAACCAGCCCAAAAGGCAAAGTTTGCGATCTCGTCCCTAGCTGTGGGACCCGAGGGAATGTAGCGATTTTCGATCCGTAGATGAGGTTTTCCATTCAAAACGCCATAGCAGGGTCTGTTCCAGCGATAGATGGTACCATTTTGCAGATTGAGCGCTTTGAGTTTGGGGATTCTGCCTGCTTCCAATTCTTCCAAAGCATGTTGCTCTATTTCTTTGGTGAGTAGAATTCGGTAGCTAGAAAGCTGTTTTTTGAAATAATCTACGATGTTTCCCTTTTCCCAGGAGTTACCGAATGAAACTCGCGCCTGCTTGGTAATATGTGCTTTAGAAACTTTTCGCGTATCGATACTTTGCTGGAAAAGCGCGATTCTTGTTTCGTTCCAAAGCTCCTTTCCCAAAAGTAGTGGCGAGTTGACACAGACAGCCAAAACAGGCCCTGAAATCGCCTGAGCCCAGTTGTATGCAGATTCAAAATCATCAGGCTGTATCTGAAGGTGCATTTGAAAACTCGTATTGCAGGCTTCAAACATGACCGAATCATGGACAATGGAAAGCTCATCGGCACCCATGAAACTCATCCGGAAATTTCCTCCACGGGCTTTCCGCATCAGGGTATTCAATGCCAAGTAGCGTGGGTTTTCTGTCATGTATTCGAGACTGAGTTCGTCCATGGATATCGTTGGAAGGATACCAGTGAGCAGAACTCGTTCTTCAAATTTCGCACTGCTTTTTTTGGCTTTTTCTAATAATTCTAGCAACTGAGATTCCATCTCCTCGAAGCAATTCCCCTCGAAAAGGATTGGATCCAGATTGATCTCCAGATTATACTTGGCTAATTCGGTTGTGAAATGTTCGTCCTGTACATCCTCCAACACAGCAGCTGCTTGATTGGAGGGACGGTAATGTTCATTGATCAGGCAAAACTCCTGTTCCGCTCCTATTCGAGTGACTCCTTTTTCCAGCAGGTCTTTCTTGACGAGTAGTTCCAATGCTTGCAGGTCCTCTAGAAGATGATTGATAAAAAGGTTTCTTGCCTGAGCATTATTTTCTAAACTGACCTGCTGATCGCCCATAAATTAGGTGATTGAAAAGTGAAGCTATTTTCTTTTAGAAGGGTATTTATCTCCCTGTACTCAAGATCAAAAATGATTTTAAAAAATTCAAGGCCTGATAATGATTTTCGTTGGTAATCTTACTTTCTAAAAAAAACAAAGAATACAATTGCTAAACTTATCAGAGAACATAAAATCAAGGCAAATTTAGAATTGCCCGGTGAGGCGACAGTAACTCCTACACCCATTCCAAAAATAAGTAGAGCCCCTGAAAGTGACAGATACATTTTGGGTCTGAGGGTCAAGTCCCCAATTTTTAGAGGTCTTAATTTCATAGTGAAGAATGCATGAGATAATCCTTATCTTTTTTTGAAAAGCAAAGAGACCCAATAGGCCACCAGTGTCAAAATGGATCCGATTCCGATTCCATAGCTTAACCTCCAAAACCATTGCATTGTTTGCCCCGGACCCTCAAAAGAAAGATTGCCAACGATTAAATAGGAAATTGGCACCCAAAGAATCGCTAAAAGAATCAGCAATTTTAATAAAGCAGCAAGAAAAGTATGAAATAAAGTCCCAGGATTTCTTAGGCTTTCCACTCCCCAATAAATCGATAAAGGAAGAGCAATGATTCCCATCCAGGTGATTGGAGTTCCCAATGGAATTTTATCTTTGGTATCCAAGGAAAGAGACAGCAAAGGTGAGCCAGTGACTAGAAGGATTAAAACACTTATCGTCACGATTAGGTAGATCAAGAAGTATATTTTTGTTTTGCTGATAATTAGAGGGGTTTTTACAGTAATTGATCTATTATTTGATCAGACTCTCAATCACCTCAGGAAAGTATCGATGCTCAAGGGCATGCACTTTTTGGGCGATATCCTCTGGAGTGTCTGTCGAATCTATGGCTGTGGCTGCCTGAAAGATGATTTTTCCATCGTCGTAGTTTTCATTGACCAAATGAATCGTGATACCTGTTGATTTATCTCCAGCTGCTTTGACCGCTTCGTGCACATGCATTCCATACATTCCTTTTCCCCCGTAGTTGGGTAGGAGGGCTGGATGGATATTCACCATTCGATCAGGAAAAGCCCGAATCAAGTCTTCCGGGATTTTCAGAAGAAAACCTGCCAAAATCACCCAATCGATCTTTTCTTGTTTCAATTTCTCCAGCAGCTTTCCTTCCTGCATTTCCTTTCTTGAAAAAGTAAAGTTGGGTACCTGAAATTTTTTAGCTCGCTCCAGAACAAAGGCATCGGTTTTATTAGAAGCAATCAAGGCCACAGAAGCTTTTTTACTTTTTTGAAAGTACTCCATGATTTTCTCGGCATTGGAGCCGCTACCGGAAGCGAGAATGGCTAATCTTTGCACAGTGCTGTTTTTATTTGCAGGGCTAAATTAAGAAAGGCCGCTTTAGAAAAAGAGCGGCCTTTGAAATCTTTTTGAAATTAATAAGCAGGGAATTCCTGCTGTAATCCATGAAAAGAGTCGATCATCTCCCAAGATGGACGGTAGAAATCTTGCTGTATACGACCATTGATGATGCCATCTAGGACAAATTGAAGGGCAGCATTCAGCCGGGAATCTCTCGTGTCACCCCAAGGAATATTCGGACTGTCACTGACGGAGAATGTAGCAGGGAATCCTTCGAAATATTCAGCCTTACCCTCTGCATTTGCAGTGGCAAAAGTGATGGGTACTAATTCAACATCGTTTTCAGCCAAGGTGCGGTTGTATCGGGATAGGGGAAAAGAGCCCACAGGTTTGCCGAAGGTATTATCTCCAATCAAGATCATATCCATGTAGGGATCCAGTGCATTGATCACCAATTCGGAAGCGGAGGCGGAACCACGGCTCGTAATGAAAATTACTCGAGATAGGTTCAGCGAACCGATTTTGGAGAAATTCTCTGATTGATTTAGCTCTGATTTATCCTCGTTCAGCTTATTGGTGTACATCACTTTCCCGGAGTTCGAGGACTGGATCAAGTAATTGAGGATTTGTTCGGCGACAGCTACCGAGCCCCCGCCATTGTATCGGAGGTCGATGATCAATTCATCAATCCCCTCGCCAGTGAAGTAGTTCATGGAGTTTTCCACCTCCTGACTTCGGGTTGGAGTAAGCCCAGCCGTGGCTTTGAAGCTTTGGTAGACCCAGTACCCTACTTTTTTATTTCCTATGGGGTAGACATTTTGGTAGAGTACCGAATTGGATTGATATTCAGCTTTGGTATTCGTCCGAGTAGTCGTGCTGCCATCCGGAAGTCGGAAGGTAAAGGTATTGCTGATCCCTGGGTCTGGAGGACCTAAATCGAAATTGTATCCGCCAGAGGAAGTTTTGTAGTCGGCAAGAGGTTTTCCGTTGATCTCGATGATTTCCCATCCTCGCTGCCAGCCATCTTTCCCAGCTGGTGCTTCGTCGAATACAAAGGTCAGGAACAGACGCTCATCTTGGTCAAAAGCAAAGCCGAAACCATGTCCCGCATTTCTTCCTACAAAGGCATTCTGAAACGCCTCTTGCGTGGTAATATATGAAAAGCGGTCTAGCGGCTTGTAAATAATATCTTCCAACAGCAGCTCATTGCTCGCGTACTGTGCGGTATTAATTTCTCCAGGAAGCTCCATATTCCAGAAATACCATTCCTGCATGGTCGAGAATATAGCATCCTTCACCACATCAGACTGCGGGTTTGGAGTTGGGTCATCTGTTGTTTGACAGGACCATATTCCGAAGACCAGCAATCCAAGAATCCATTTTATTTTCCTCATATCCATTGATTTTATGGTATTTACGAAATATCCTTTGAGGCGGATGTCATTAGACCGCGATGTCGTACACTTTTACGGTTTTCCACATGGAAGAATATTTATCAATAAACTCCAAGTGCAAGGGGTCTTTTTGATAGGCTAATTGGTCCTCGAGGCTATCGAAAAATAGCGTGCAGGATACTTGCCATGAATGATCAACCACCTCTCTTTTTTCGGTATCAGCAGGGGTACCGGCGATGAATCTTCCTACAGTTTTGCATTTTCCCAGCATAGGAACTGCCGCTGTTAGGAATTCTTGGGTGTCATTTTCATCATGTAACCAAAAATAAAC
Source organism: Algoriphagus sp. NF (assembly GCF_028823735.1). Taxonomy (NCBI): domain Bacteria; kingdom Pseudomonadati; phylum Bacteroidota; class Cytophagia; order Cytophagales; family Cyclobacteriaceae; genus Algoriphagus; species Algoriphagus sp. NF. The sequence goes on along the minus strand of NZ_JAPEIB010000033.1, from coordinate 4,075 downwards.
TTGGTGGATCATCGGTTGTTTTTTCATGTTTTGTGCAATTGAGTTAATAGGTAAGAAAGCAGCTGCCGAAGCTGCGGAAATAGTTTTTAAGAAATTTCTTCGCTGTATCATGCTTAGGCTTGTTGAATGGCTAAAGATAGGCTTTCTGCAGAATTTGATATTCAATAGTATAATTCAATTTTGAGAATCAGAAGTGAAAGTTTAGGCAATTCACAATAGGTAGACTCTGAATATTGCAATTTGATATGAAGTCTGTTGATAACTTACCGCAATCATTTCCCAGCTAGCTTTTCCCTATATTTTTTATCCAGGGCTTTTGCAAATGCTGTTTTATCATTGCGAAGTGACTCCATGGATTCTCCGTTCACAATAGTAGGGTGGAGGTCTCGCAAATGGCTATCGCTCCAAGTAGCAAGTTCTACAAGGATAGGCGTCAAAGCCAATCCCTTTTCTGTCAATAAGTATAGATTGGTCTTTTTATTTCCCGGTCGTTTTGTTTTGATGATGATTCCCACTTCCTCCAAAAATTTGAGTTTTGCGGATAGAATATTGGTGGCAATTGCTTCCTCACTTTCGGCAAAGTCTTTGAAAGTCTCTTTGCCTTCAATCAGCATTTGCTTGATGATCACCAATATCCACTTGTCTCCTAGAATGTCCAAGGCTGAAGTAAAGGGACAATCACATCTGAAATCCTGTCGCATCTGATACGTCTTTTTTGAAAATTACTTGCAAAATGAAATTTATTTTCATTATTGCTTGCAAATTGAAAGTAATTATATACTTTTACTTGCAAATCAAAAGTAATTAATTCCGATCAAATGAAAAAAGCAATCACTGTATTTCTGCTGGCAGGTATCCTCGCTTCCTGTGGCATGAGTCAAAGTAAATCAATAGACGAGGATGATTCTTCAACGGAAAAAACAATGAATAACAAAGAAATTGTGGGCACCTTCTTAGGAGCTGTTGCCAAGCAAGACGCTGAGACCATGCGCAAACTTGCAAATGCCGATTACATTCAGCATAATCCATCCGTGCCGACTGGATTAGAGTCTTTTATTGGGTTATTGCCTGTTTTGAAAGAAAATGGGACTTATGCCGAAAACGTGCGGATGTTCCAGGACGGAGACTTTGTTTTTATGCACAACATCTGGAAAAATGCCAAGCCTTTTGGAGCAGATGAAATGGTGGCTTTTGATATCATCCGCGTGGATGAAAACGGCAAAGTGGCCGAGCATTGGGATGCAATGACAGTCTTGGTCAAAGAAACAGCAAGTGGTAGGAGCCAAACTGACGGACCAACTATTTCTGAAGATTTTGACAAAACTGAAGCGAATAAGAAATTGGCTATTTCGCTTGTAGAAGATGTTCTGATGGGTAAAAATCCAGAGAAGATTGGTGAGTACATCAGTTCTGAAGAGTATCATCAGCACAACCCACAAATCAAAGATGGATTGACTGGCATAGTGGAAGCGGTAGAATATCTCAGTTCACAGGGAAATATGTTTAAGTACACCAGAATCCATAAAGTATTGGGAGAGGGGAATTTTGTACTTACGGTGAGTGAAGGCGAATGGAATGGGGGCAAGAAACACGTTTTTTATGATCTATTTAGGATGAAAAATGACAAGATTGTAGAGCATTGGGATGTGATTCAAGAAATCCCCACAGAAGGGTTGGCACATACAAACGGAATGTTTGGATTTTAGTCAGCCTCAGGAATTTTTAATAAAAACCAGAATGAATCGCAGAATTCATTCTGGTTTTTTTGTGTTTAGAAGTAAAAGCTGATTATAAACTCGATAGTTCTATCAAAGTCATTCCTTGGATTTATTGTCCTCATATACCGACAATCATTTCCTTTGCACTTTTGTGGGAAATGTGTACTTATTCTCACTTCAGATTGGTAATATAGCCGCGACCGCTGGGATCCAAGCCTGACCTTAAGGATACGGTCCATATTAATTATTCCTTGATCTAATGAGAAAAACACCACTATTATTGGTCCTGATAATCTTTTCCTTAACTCCTTATGCAATTAGTCAAACCTTGATCGGTAATACCACCCCTCCCAATAAACTTCGGGTCTTTATCGATGGCTGTGAACGAAGAGATGGAGGCTGTGATATGGATTTTATTAGAACAGAAATTACGGCAGTGGACTTCTATAGGGATAATCAACTGGCTGATGTGTTTGTGCTTATCAATAATAATGAATCTGGTGGAGGAGGACGACAATACCAACTTATTTTCATAGGTCAACAAAACCTTCATGCAGGTAGGACAGACACTCTTTATGTGAATAACAAACAGACGGATACCGACTTTGAAGTACGTGAAAAATTGACTCGATATATCAAATTAGGTTTGGCTCCGTACGTGGCAAAGACCAAGGCAGGGGAGATAGTTGATATCAATATGAAGACTAGCCCAAGCGTTCTCGAAGACACTGAACTGGAAATGGTAGATCCATGGGATTACTGGGTTTTTAATATTGGCAGTGATGCTAATATTGAATTAGAGGAATTAAGCAGAGACATCAATTTTGGCGCAGATATCAATGTCAACCGGATCACAGATGATTGGAAGATCAATATATCCGGCAGAATAAATGAAAGGCTGAGAACAACGGTTCAGAAGGAACCAAGAGTCGACGGGAATGGAAACCCGGTTCTTGATGAAAATGGCAACCCCATTATCGACGAAGTTGAGAGTGATTTTGATGTGTCCGAATTTGGATTTGGACATCAGTTGGTAAAGTCTATTTCGCCTCAATGGTCTTACGGATACGATTTGGATGGTCGGCAGAACACTCGCTTCAATTACCAGTTTCAAGTCAGCTTCAGACCGGCAATTGAGTACAATTTCTTTCCGGAATCAGAGCAAAATTCTAGGTTTCTGCGATTGAACTATGGGATTGAGGTGAGGAATAATACCTATGTCGAAGAAACGATTTATGGTGCAAATCAAGAGACCAGAGCGCTCCAAAGTCTGAGAGCCAGTCTAGGATTAACTCAGCGATGGGGAAATCTTCAAGTTGGCTACCGTCTGAGAAACTATCTGGATGATTTTAGCTTTTGGACCACCGGTTTGAATATCAGCGCCGAAGTCCGGGTGACCGGTAACTTTTCTTTTTATGTACGAGCAGAGGGCAACTATGTAAAAGACCAGATTTACCTGGCATCTGGAGATTTTACCGAACAGGATATTTTGAGTGGGAGAGTCACTCTGCCCTCGGCCTATACCATCGATACGAGATTTGGATTTAATTACCGCTTTGGCTCAAATCTCAATAATTTCGTGAATCAACGGTTCTTCGGGAGAGCAAATTTTGTTGGGAATGATTGATCATTCATTCGAAGAAATGGATTAAGCAAGCACCGTAAACTCCGTCTTCCCATTAAAATTTAAAAAAAAGTCCACTCAAAAGTCAGCTAGCAAAAAGTGCTAGAAAATGAACTTTTGAATATTCAAGGAATGCATTGCTGCTTATTCGACAATTATTGATCGGAATAAAACAGTAAAGATCTAATAAACCAATTCAAAATTATTAACCCATAACTCACTACCGATCGCACCGGTAAAAAAGTCACCCAATGCACTGGAAGAAAACACTACAGTGATATGAGTAGGAGTGGCCTGCGGATCACCCCAAGATTCTTCGGGTCGGATGTTGGCATACTCAAATTCAGGGTCTGCAGGAGTCAGTTCTCCATATTTTATCTGGACTTCCAGGGTCGTAAAATCAGCTTGTAGCATACCATTTCTAAACCATCCTGTGCCGATTCTTTCTACAGATTCTCCATCTCTACGTTCTAAAAGAACATAGATATCGCATTCATCTCCACCAGAAAGTGGGTTGCCATTTGCATCTTCGTAAGATGCTCCTGGGATATATTTGTAATCAACTCTAAATGATTCTGGTCTTCCAATAAAGGGTGTTCCAAAGTCTATATTTGATCGTGGATCTGTTGGGTTTGGGAAACCTTCGGTAAATTTTCCTGTAAAAAGGGTGGCTGCTGCCATTCGAACCAAAAGAGGTGCTGCTACACTAGTTAATCGTGCGGCAGAATCCCCA